>RGGX01000001.1 GCA_010024485.1 Actinomycetota bacterium
TCACCGCAGGCCAGACCCCAGCACAGCACGGAGACAACTGACATGACCAACACCCAGACCGAACTGGCCCCCGGCCGCGTCGTCGCCATCGCCGGACCGGTGATCGACGTCGAGTTCCCCCGCGGTGCGCTCCCCGAGCTCAACAACGCGATCACCTTCGACATCAACGTCGACGGCGAGGCCATCCCGGTCATCGCCGAGGTGGCTCAGCAGCTCGGTGACGGTCGCGTCCGCGCGGTGTGCCTGAAGCCGACCGACGGCCTCGTTCGCGGCACCCCGGTGCACAACACCGGTCGCGGCATCACCGTGCCGGTCGGCGACAAGGTGCTCGGCCACGTCTGGAACGTCTGGGGCGAGGCCCTCGACGAGGACCCGGACGGCTTCGACCAGATGGAGCGTTGGGACATCCACCGTCCGGCGCCGACCTTCGATGCCCTCGAGCCCCAGGCCCGCATGTTCGAGACCGGCATCAAGGTGATCGACCTCCTCACCCCCTATGTGGCCGGCGGCAAGATCGGCCTCTTCGGCGGCGCCGGCGTGGGCAAGACCGTGCTCATCACCGAGATGATCAACCGCGTCGCCTCCCAGCACGGCGGTGTGTCGGTGTTCGCCGGTGTCGGCGAGCGCACCCGTGAGGGCACCGACCTCCGTCTCGAGATGATGGAGTCGGGCGTCTTCGAGAAGGCCGCGCTGGTCTTCGGTCAGATGGACGAGCCGCCGGGGGTCCGCCTGCGTGTCGCCCTCTCGGCCCTCACCATGGCCGAGTACTTCCGCGACGTCCAGAACCAGGACGTGCTCCTGTTCGTCGACAACATCTTCCGGTTCGTGCAGGCCGGTTCCGAGGTGTCGACCCTGCTCGGCCGTATGCCGTCGGCGGTGGGTTATCAGCCGACGCTGGCCGACGAGATGGGTCAGCTGCAGGAGCGGATCACCTCGACCCGCGGGCGTTCGATCACCTCGCTGCAGGCCGTGTACGTGCCCGCTGACGACTACACCGACCCGGCGCCGTTCACCACCTTCACGCACCTCGACGCGACGACCGAGCTCTCCCGTCAGGTCGCGGCCCTCGGCATCTACCCGGCCGTGGACCCGCTGGCATCGACCTCGACCATCCTCAGCCCCGAGGTGGTCGGCGATCACCACTACAACGTGGCCCGTCGCGTGCAGGAGACACTGCAGCGCTACAAGGAGCTGCAGGACATCATCGCCATCCTCGGTCTGGACGAGCTCTCCGAGGAGGACCGCCTCACCGTGAACCGCGCCCGCAAGGTCCAGCGGTTCCTGTCGCAGCCGTTCTACGTGGCCGAGGTGTTCACCGGTCTCAAGGGCGAGTACGTCCCGGTGGCCGACACGGTGCAGTCCTTCGAGGCGCTCATCGACGGCGAACTCGACGATGTGCCCGAGCAGGCCTTCCTGAACGTGGGCAGCGTCGAGCAGGTGCTCGCCAAGGCCCAGTCGCTGAAGGACAGCGCCTGACCGATGGCCACGACCATGACCGTCGAGGTCGTCTCCCCGGAGGCGGTGCTCTACTCGGGTGAGGCCGAGATGGTGATCACCCGCACCCTCGGCGGGGGCGAGATCGCCTTCCAACCGGGTCACGCCCCGTTCCTCGGCGCCCTCATCGAGAACCACACCCGGGTGTTCCTGCCCGGTGGGACGGTCGAGGACATCGCGGTGCACGGCGGCTTCGTCGAGGTCAGCGGGAACAAGGTGGCGATCCTGTCGGACGCCGCCGAGATCGCATCGAAGATCGACGTCGAGCGCGCCCGTGCGGCTCGCGAGCGGGCCGAGGAGCGTCTCCGTCACGAGCACGACGCCGAGGCGACCTCCGCTCTGGCGCGGGCCAACGCCCGCCTCAGCGCCGCCGGCATCGCCGCGAACTCCTGACGATCGGCGTGTCCCGGCCCGGACGGCACGGCCAGCACTTCTCACGGGCGCTCGTCACCGGTGCCTCATCCGGTATCGGCGAGGCCTTCGTCGAGGTGTTGCAGGCCGCCGGTGTCCCGGTGGTCGCCGTCGCCCGGCGCGTCGACCGGCTCGAGGCGCTGGCGGAGCGTCTCGGTGATGTCGAGGTGCTCGCCGCCGATCTGACGACGGCGGAGGGCGTCGCGGCGGTCGAGGCGCGGATCCTCGACGACGGTGATCCGATCGACCTCGTGGTCAACAACGCCGCGTTCGGCACGAGCGGACCGTTCGTCACCCTCGACGCCGACCGGCTCGACCGGGAGGTGTCGCTCAACGCCACCTCGCTCACGCGTCTCAGCCATGCCGCCCTACGGGCGATGGTGCCCCGCCATCGGGGCTATCTGATCAACGTGTCGAGTATCGCCGGCTTCCAGGCCGCCCCGGGTCTCGCTGTCTACGCCGCGACGAAGGCCTATGTGACGAGCCTCTCCGAGGCGCTCCACGCCGAGGTGTCGGCCGCCGGGGTGCATGTGACCGCCCTCTGTCCGGGTCTCACCCGCACCGAGTTCCAGCGGGTGTCGAACACCGAGTCGTACGTCGACCGGTTCCCCTCGTTCGCGTGGTCGAGTGTGGACGCCGTCGCCGAGACCGGGTTGCGCGATGTCGTCCGCGGTCGGGTCATCTCGGTGCCCGGTGCGGTGAACCGGGTGGTGACCGGGCTCTCGGCGGTGATCCCCCGACCGCTCCTCAGGATGATCGCCACGCGGGTGCAGCGCGTCTGAGCAACGGGGTCAGGTGTAGTCGATCGCGGAGAACTCCTGGAGTTTCCGCACCCGGTGTCGGGCATCGATGAAGCGCACGGTGCCGCTCCGGGAGCGCATGACCAGGCTCTGGGTGCGAGCCCCGCGGGCGTCGAATCGGACGCCGCGCAGCAGTTGGCCGTCGGTGAGACCGGTGGCGGCGAAGAAGCAGTTGTCGCCCTGCACGAGGTCGTCCTGGGTGAGCACCCGGTCGAGGTCGTATCCGGCCGAGCGCACCGTCTCGGCCTCGTCGTCGCTCTGCGGGCACAGCCGGGCCTGCATCTCACCGCCCATGCTCTTGAGCGCCGCGGCGCTGATGACCCCCTCGGGGGTACCTCCGATCCCGAAGAGCACGTCGACGCCGGCGTCGGGCCAGGCGGAGGCGATCGCGCCGTAGACGTCGCCGTCGCGGATCAGACGGATCCGCGCCCCTGAGGCCCGCACCTCATCGATCAGCTCGGTGTGGCGAGGCCGGTCGAGGATGACGGCGGTGAGGTCGCGGACGCTGGCCTGCTTCGACTTGGCGATCCACTTCAGGTTCTGGGTGGCGCTGGCGGTGATGTCGATCACCCCGACGCTGTCGGGTCCGACCGCGATCTTCTCCATGTAGTACGACGGGCCCGGGTCGAACATGGAGTGGCGTTCGCCGACCGCGATGACCGAGAGGGCGTTGTTCACCCCGTAGGCGGTGAGCGTGGTGCCGTCGATCGGGTCGACGGCCACGTCGACGAGCGGCTCGGTGCCGTCGCCGACGACCTCGCCGTTGTAGAGCATCGGGGCGTCGTCCTTCTCGCCCTCGCCGATGATCACGGTGCCGGTCATCTGGACCGTCGAGAGGCTGAGGCGCATGGCGTCGACCGCCGCGGCATCGGCGCCCTCCTTGTGGCCTCGTCCCACCCAACGGGCGGCGGCGAGGGCCGCCGACTCGGTGACCCTGACCAACTCCATGGCCAGGTTGCGGTCGGGCCGCTGGGCGCTCGGACTCGCCATGGACCCACGGTAGTCGTAGCGGTACGGTCACCCGGGTGCCGTCATCGTCCGGTGTCCCTCAGCCTGTGCCCACCGAGTTGTGTCTCGCCGGGCGCGAACTGACCTCTCCGCTCATCTCCCCGGACGCCTCCACGGTCGCCTTCGTCTCGCGGGAGGCGGGTGACCCGTCCGCGGTGCGACTGGTGTCGACCACCGGCGGGCCCGAGCGGGTGCTGGATCTACCCGATGAGCCGACCGGCGGGCGCGGGCTGAACGGCGGCTGTCTGGCCTGGGACCGTTCCGGTCGTCGTCTGGCCGTGGTGGGCCGGGCGGGGCTTTGGATCGCCGAGGTGGGGAACCCCAGCCGTCTGGTGCTCTCCGCCGATGTTGGCTCGATCGCCTCCCCGGTGTGGAGCGTCACCGACGACGCCGTGATCGTCACCGTCGATGCCGCCCGGGTGCTGCGGGTCGATCTCCTCGGGGATGGCGAGCCGCGGCGCCTCGACGAAGGGAACCACGACTTCGTGGCCGATCCCGAGGTCTGGGCCGACGATGGGATCGAGTTCGTCGCGTGGCAGGCCTGGTCGGTCCCGGACATGCCCTGGGACGGCGCCTCTCTCGTGGTGCTCGGGCCGGCCGGGACGGTGGACATCGGCCGACCGTCGGTCGGGATGCAACAGCCGCGCGCCATCCCCGACGGCAGCCTCGCCTGCCTCCGCGACGACTCCGGTTGGCTCAACCTCTGGCGGTCGGCGGACCCGGCGGGAGACTGGGAGCATCTCATCGACGAACCGGTCGAGCACGGGGGCCCCTCGTGGGGACCGGGCCAGCGGACCTTCGTCGGCTCTCCCGACGGGACGAGGATCGCGTTCACCCGCAACGAGGAGGGCTTCGGTCGACTGTGCGTTCTCGAGGTGGTGACCGGTGCGGTGACCGAGCTCGGCCGCGGGGTGCACGGTCACCTCTCCTGGGCCGGTGGCACGATCGTCGCGCTCCGGTCCGGGGCCCGCACCCCGACGCAGATCGTGGCCTACGAGGTCGCCGACGGGAGTCGTGTCGTCCTCGCCACCGGTCCCGCCGACGGCTGGGACCGCTTCGATCCGCCCGAACCCGAACTCCACGAGGTGGTGGCCCCCGACGGTCTCGGAGTGCCGGTGCGCCGCTACGCGGCCGGCCTGGGTCGCGTCCTGATCGCGGTTCACGGGGGACCGACCGATCAGTGGCAGGTCTCGTTCCTCCCGCGGGTCATCCGGTGGTGGTCGGAGGGCTGGGATGTGCTGGTCTGCGACCCGCGGGGCTCGACGGGTCACGGCCGGGCGCACACCGACGCCCTGCGCGGCGGTTGGGGTCGGTCGGACACCGACGACGTGCTCGCCGTCGCCCGTCATGCGCAGGAGGCCGGCTGGGCCCGCCGGGAGACCACGGTGGTGATGGGGTCGTCCTCGGGTGGCCTGGTGGTGCTCAACGCTCTTGTCGGCGATGGCCCGGTGTCGGCCGGCATCGCGCTGTACCCGGTGTCGGATCTGGCCGGTCTCGCCGAGCACACCCATCGATTCGAGGCGCACTACACCGACTCCCTCGTCGGGCCGCCCGGCTCACCGGCCCTCGCGGAGCACTCGCCGATCACCAACGCGCGGGAACTGAGTGGGAGGCTCCTGCTCATCCACGGGACCGACGACCCGGTGGTGCCGGTGGAGCACTCGCGACGTCTGGCGGCCGCGACCGACAGCCGCAGGCTCGAACTCGACGTCGTCGAACTCGACGGTGAGGGTCACGGATTCCGCCGTCCGGAGAACCGGCGGCTCGAGTACGACCTGGTGGAGCGTTTCCTCGCCGAGACGATCCGGCGCGCCGACTCGGCCGGTCGGGGCGGGCAGTAGGGTTCGGTCGTGACCACCGACGACGGAGAGTTCCGACCGGACGACCCGGACGCCGTCGTCGTCCACTACGACCTCGACGGGTGGGACTCCGATCAGATCGCGGCCCTCACCGAGTCGCTCGCCAACGACGATCTCCAACACGCCTGGCGGGGGACGGAACTCCTCGTGCCCGAGGCTGATGAGGAGGCCGTCGACAGGATCTTCGACCGTCTCGAGGACGAGCTCGGTCCGTTCCCGGTGGCCCTCGGTGCTGGTGAGCCCGGTACCGAGTTCCAACTCGATGACTGGGCGCCCGCCGAGATCGACCTGTTGCGCCGCTCGCTCGTGGAGGCGGAGATCCCCCACCGGTGGGAGGGGGACAATGTCGTGGTCGCGGAGGACGCCGAGGAGACCGTCGACGATCTCCTCGATGCCATCGAGGCGGGGGATCTGGCCCCGACCGACGAGGCCGAGACCGCCCCCGACGGCGTACTGCAGGAGCTCTTCGCGATCGGCGATCGGCTGGCCCGGGACGGGACCGCTTCGGCCGCCCGGACCCAACTCTTCGACCTGTTGCCGACCCTCTCCGACGGCACCCCTCCCTTCGGTGTGGCTCTCGGGGTGTGGCGTCGGGTGCTCGAGTGCGCCAACGGTGTGCGCTCAGCCTTCACCGACTCCGAGTTCGAGCCCGCGCGGGTCTCCTCGGCCGCGGAGGATCTCCGCGACGTCTGTCGCCCCTGGGTCTGACCCCGGCTTCGCGCTCACGGCGACAGGGCCCCGGCCCACCGGTACGTTTGCTCCATGGTCCTGGCCGAGCTCGAGGTGTTCCACTCGCGGGCTGTCCAGCCGACGCGTCGGGTCGCCCTCGGACATCTCGTGCTCCCGGTCGACCCCGCTCCGGGTCTCGGAGGGATCCTCCTCGGCGCTGTCGTCGCCGAGCACTCGCGTCGTCTCGACGGCGATGATCTGCTCGACATCGGTCGGCTCATCACCGAGGTGGAGCAGGGACGGCGTGTGACCCAACCCCGACTCCGTCACCGATACCAGGTCGACCGACATGGGCTCGCGTGCAGCCGCCATGTGATGCACGGTGAGGGGGATGACATCTCCTTCGACCTGGAGACCCGAGGTACCGATGTCGCCCAGGTCCTCGGCGCGATCTACGCGCTCGAGCGCCTCGACCTCGAGGCGCGCCGGGCGATCGGGCCCGTGCTCACCAGGGCGAGCCGGTGGCGGGGGCCGATCGGCCCGTCGCTGGTGGCCCATCTGGCCGGCGCGCGATCCGCCGAGCTGCGATCGTTGGCCGATCCTCGGGGTTGGGCGATGACGCTCCTTGGTTTCGATCCCGACGATGCGGCCCCCAGTCGCCGAGAGGTCATGCGTCGCTATCGACGTCGGATGCTCGACGTGCACCCCGACCACGGGGGTGACTCGACGGAGGCGAGCGCCTCGATCCTCGAGTTGAACGAGGCGAGACGCATCCTCACCGAGTTGCCGGTGGTGGGCTGAGGTCGTCGACCGGGTTCCGGCCGCGCGGCTGCCGGTCGACCGGGTTCAACTCGTCGAGGTCGCGGCGCGCCGTCTCGGGGAGGTGTCGCCAGACGACGATGACAACCACGAGCTGCCCGGCGGTCAGCACGCCCATGACCCCGCTGTAGTCCCAACCCGAGTCGAGCAGGGTGCCGGCTGCCAGTAGGCCGCCGATACCGCCGATGAGGGCGAGCACGGTGAGCAGTCCGGCGGCGCGGCCGCGGTTCCCGGTCGGGAACAGCTCGGCCCGATAGACGGCGAGGGCCGGGTACGCGATTCCCCCGAGGAACCCGCCGGCGAAGGCCGAGACCCACATGGCCGACCCTCCGACGCTGAACGACAGCCAGATACCGGCGGTGGCCACCGGCAGTGTCAGCGCGATGAGCCCGCGTCGTCCCCTTCGGTCAGCGAGTTGACCCCCGACGACCAGACCGAGGGCGGCCGGGGTCGAGGTCGTCAGGGTGAAGAGCGCGATCGATGAGCCCGAGAGTTCGCGGATCTCGTCGAGGTAGCGGTTCTGGAAGAAGCTGGCGGGTGCGACGAAGAGGTTGACGCCGACCGCGATCACGCCGAGGGCGGCGAATCGACGACGATCGAGGGGTGGGGCGACGGTGTGCTCGCGGGCGAATCGGCGGGTCTCGGGCAGTCGTCTGGCCACGTCGACGGCCACCACCAGCCACACCAGGGTGACGACGTAGACCAGGCGCCAGGCGCCGTCGCCGAGATCGGTGAGCGGCAGCGTCCCCACGGCGATCCCGGCGCCCAGTCCGCTCGCCATGGCGAGCACCGCGACGGCGTAGGCCCGCGATCCCCGGGGCATCTCCTCGACGGCGACGACGGCGATCAGGAAGTCGAGGGCGAGGCCGAGGGGTCGACCGACGGCCTGGGTCGCGACCAGCCAGTTGAAGGTCGGGGCGAGGGCTCCGAGGGCGGTGACGAGCGGTGCAGCCCAGGCGACAGCGACGATCACGCGACGGCGTCCGATCCGGTCGGCGGCGACGGCGAGGGGGATCGTGATCAGGATGCCGCCGCGCACGATGGAGCCGGCGACTCCGATGCCGGTGTTGCCGACCCCGAAGTCGTCGGCGGCGAACGCGACGGTCTGGGTGAAGATCGTGTTCACGAAGGCTGAGGTCATCGAGGCGGCGGCGAGCAGTCCGAGCACCAGGATCTGCCGTTCGTCGAGGGCATCGGGCGGCGCCCACCAGAGACGCCGCTCGGGGGAGCGGCGCGCGATCCATCGGCGCACCGGGATCGCGAAGAGCCAGCCGAACCACGGGATGGAGAGCCGGTACTCGGTGCGTTCCTCCCAGTGGTCGCCGTCGCGGCTCAGGCGTCGTTCGTAGTGGCTGAACGGTCCCCGCTCCTGGGAGAACACCCGGCTGTCGCGCTCGGCGTTCCCGGGTCCGCTGTCATCGAGCGCCGCGGCCTGTTCGTGGAGCAGGCCGGTCCGGGGGTGGCCGAGATCGTCGGGACCGCGGTGGCCGTCGACCTGATGTCGTCGCACGATGGTGCGCTGACGTCCCGGCACGGGGGGAGCATACTGTTGCCCGTGTCAGCGGGTCCCGGGTCCGAGTCGAGGGTTGATGGTGAGCCGATCATCACCGTGCGGCGAGCCGGTGACCTCTCGGGTCGGGTCATGGTGCCCGGCGCCAAGAACTCGGTGCTGAAGTTGATGGCCGCCTGCCTCCTCGCCGACGGCACCTCGGAGATCTCGAACGTGCCGAGGATCGCCGATGTGTCGATCATGTCGGAACTCCTCGAGGCGATTGGCCTGCGGCTCGAGAGTCCGGAGACCGGTGTGTTGAGGGTGACGAATCCGGGTGACCTGACCCCGGTCGCCCCCTACGAGTTGGTGGAGCGCATCCGCGCCTCCATCAACGTGCTCGGACCGCTCCTCACCCGATGCGGGCACGTCCGCCTCTCGCTGCCCGGAGGCGACGACTTCGGCGCTCGTCCGATCGACATGCACATCGCCGGTCTCGAGGCGATGGGCGCGGAGTTCAAGGTGTCGCACGGCTATCTCGAGGCCCGGGCCGATCGCCTCCACGGCGCCGAGGTGGTCTTCGACTTCCCGAGCGTCGGCGCGACGGAGAACATCCTGACGGCCGCGGTGTTCGCTGACGGCGTGACCAGGATCGACAACGCGGCTCGCGAGCCCGAGGTGGTCGATCTGTGTCGATTCCTCGTCGCGATGGGGGCCGACATCGAGGGGGTGGGCACCGCCACGCTCACCGTCCGGGGGGTCGAGCGCGGCTCGCTGCGTCCGGCGACGCACCGGACCGTCCCCGATCGGGTCCAGGCCGCCACCTACATCGCCGCGGTGGCTGTCGCCGGCGGCGAACTCGAGATGGTGGACGCCCATGCCAACCACATGGACATGCTCCTCGCCCGCTGTCGGGACATGGGTGTCGACCTGGAGCCGTTCACGACCGATGGTGTGGAGGGCCTCCGCGTGTCGTGCTCCCAGCGTCTCCGGGCCACCGATGTCCAGACGCTCCCGTATCCGGGGATCGCCACCGACTACAAGCCGCTCATCATCACGATGCTCTCGGTGGCCGACGGGGTGGCGATCGTCACGGAGAACCTCTATCCGGGGCGTTTCCGTTACGTCGAGGAGCTGATCCGACTCGGCGCGGACATCCGCACCGACGGGCACCACGCGGTCGTGCGGGGTCAGCCACGGCTGTCGGGGGCGCCGGTCAGGGCCCATGACATCCGAGCCGGGGCGGCCATGGTGGTGGCGGGTCTTGCCGCCGAGGGCACGACGACGATTTCCGGGGTGCGACACATCGACCGCGGCTATGACGATCTCGTCGGCCGTCTCGCGGCGGTCGGCGCCGACATCACGCGCGTCGAGGACTGAGTGGCCTCACGCCGCTCTCGCGACCCTCAGTGTGGGTCGGGTCCAGCTGGGTCGGGCTCGACATCGCGCCCGCCGTCGAGGCTGTCGTCGAGTTCGGCGGCTCGGGCAGCGGCCTCAACCCGTCGTTTCACGAGGGCGAGCACGCCGATCACGATGAGCATCGGTCCCGCGACGAGCAGGATCTCGTCCCAGCCGCCCTGGTGCGCGATGAGAGGCACACCCCGAGCGTACGAGGTCGATCGTGTGTGTCGACCCCGACGTCTGGTTGACTGTCTGGGCGATGTTGGAACAGATCATGTCGACGATCGAGGTCATCCGGCCGGCCCTGCAGGCCGACGGTGGTGACATCGAGTTTGTCGGTGTCGACGAGGACACGGGCATCGTCAGCGTCCGGCTGGTCGGCGCCTGCGGGACCTGCCCGGTGTCGACCCAGACGCTCAAGGGCGGGATCGAGCGCATCATGCGCGACCGCGTGGACGGGGTCACCGAGGTGGTCAACGTCGCCGAGGCCGAGAACGCGATCTGATGGGGCGAGCCCCGGCGGACCCCGCCGCCCTCTTCGCCGCGGCTCGCGAGGGGGATCGAGCCGCCACGGCCCGGTTGCTCTCCCTGGTCGAGCGGGGCGGACCGGAGGGACGGTCGGTCGGTCGACTCGCCCACCCGTTGAGCGGGAGTGGGTACACGGTCGGTCTCACCGGCGCTCCGGGGGCCGGAAAGAGCACGCTCACCAGTGCCCTCATCGGGCATCTGCGTGGGCTCGACCTCGAAGTGGCGGTGCTGGCGATCGATCCGTCGTCGCCGTTCACCGGTGGGGCGATCCTCGGCGACCGGGTGCGGATGCAGGATCACGCCAATGATCCGGGTGTGTTCATCCGGTCGATGGCGACCCGAGGCCATCTGGGGGGTCTGTCGGTGGCGGCCCCCGAGGCGGTGCGGCTCCTCGACGCCTTGGGGCGCCGCTGGATCCTGGTGGAGACCGTCGGCGTCGGGCAGGTCGAGGTGGAGGTGGCCGGCAAGGCCGATACGACCGTCGTGGTCGTCAACCCCGGCTGGGGTGACAGCGTCCAGGCGAACAAGGCCGGCCTCATGGAGATCGCCGATGTGTTCGTGATCAACAAGGCGGATCGCTCGGGGGTGGAGGAGACCCGGCGCGATCTCGAGCAGATGCTCGACCTCTCGGAACTCCCGAACGACGCCTGGCGGCCGCCGATCGTGGCCACGGTCGCGAGCACCGGTGAAGGTGTCGCCGACCTGTGGGATGCGGTCGGGCATCACCGCGACTTCGCGGAGGGGAGCGGGGTGCTGGCCGAGCGTCGGCAGTTCAGGCTCCGGGAGGAGATGCGCGAGATCGTCGCCGCGCGTCTCCGCGAACGGGCGCGTCAGGTGTGCACCGGTGAGCGGTGGGATGAGCTCACCGAGGAGGTACTCGACCGTCGCGTCGATCCCTGGACGGCGGCTGACGAGATGTTGGCCCCCATCGAGGCCTGAGTCACCGGGCCGTCGCCCAGGTTGTCGAGCGCACGGGTCAGTGCCCTCGGTCCGGGTCGTCCGCGGCTGGTCCAGCGCTCCGCCCCGTCGCGGAGCCGTGAGAGGGTCCATCCCCGGGCGAGCGCGCTGATGACCGCTCGCTGGAGCAGTTCGGGCTGGGTGTGGGGTGAGAGCAGCGCGAGGGTGTCGGGGATGTCGAGCACCGGGATGCCGTCGATCGACACCACGGCCTCGTCGACGGGTCCACGGGTGAAGTGGGTGATGACCACCCCCGGGTGACCGGGCCATGATCCGCGCCGGCAGAGCAGGTCGACCCGGTCGTGTTCGGTGAATCCGTCGAGTCGGTGGAGACGGGCGGCGGCACCGTGGGAGATGACCCCGCGCCCGGGGCCGAGGGTCGCGATCCGGCATCGCTGGCGGAAGGTCTGTGGGGTCGAGGTGACGCGGACCACCCGGGGGCTCACGCGGTCGAGGACGCCGATGTCGAGCAGCCTCCGCTCGCGGTGCCAACTGATGCCGTAGCGGCGCAGGTCATCGCAGGTGGCGACGCCGTCGTGGTCGTGCAGGTGCCTGAAGAGTTCGCGCATGCCCGCGGTGGGCACCGTGGAGCGCGTCGGGCGGAACCTGCCGCGTCAGCGGCTGGGCAACTCGTCGGGTCAGCGGCCGAGGAACTCGGCTTTGCCCGGGCCGTTCTCGAGGAAGCTCTTCACCCCGATCTGGCTGTCCTCGGTGCGGAACGACTCCACGAAGAGGTCGCGCTCGACGAGCAGACCGTCAGCGAGCGACATCGACAGGCCCCGGTCGATCGCCTCCTTGGCGAGGGCCTGGGCGATGGTCGCCCCTCGCGCCACCTCGGTGGCGAGGGCCATGGTGCGCTCGCGCAACTCCTCGGCCGGCACGACCTCGTCGGCGAGGCCGATGCGGAGCGCCTCCTCGGCCTTGACCTGACGGCCGGTGATGGAGATCTCCTTCGCCCGGCTCCCGCCGACGGCGCGCGCGAGGCGCTGGGTGCCGCCTCCCCCGGGAATGGTGCCGAGCAGCACCTCCGGCTGACCGAACACTGCGCGCTCCGAGGCGATCCGGTAGTCGCAGGCGAGGGCGAGTTCGCAGCCACCGCCCAGGGCGTACCCGGACACTTCGGCGATCACGAAGCGCGGGATCGCGGCGAGGGCGTCGAGGGCGACGTGGATCCGCTCGGTGATGCCGACGGCCTCCTCGGCTCCGCCGAACTCGGAGATGTCGGCTCCGGCGGCGAAGATCTTCGGTCCGCCGGTGACGACCACGACCTTGGGAGGGGTCGCGGTCAGCTCGGCGGCGATCTCGCCGATCCGGGCGACGACAGCCCCTGACAGGGCGTTCACCTTGCCGTTGGTGAGGGTGACGAGGGCGATACCCCCGTCGAGGTGCTCGAGTTCGACGACGTTGTCCATCGCGACAGTCTTGCCGACCGGGCCGACCGCGCGGCACCCGGAGGTCAGGAGGGGAGTGCTCGCTGATACACCTCGAGGGTCCGTCGCGCGATCGCCTGCCACGAGTAGGAGCCCTCGACGAGGTCGCGCGCGGCGTCGCGCAGACCCGCGGCCAACTCGTGGTCGGTGAGCACCTCGAGGATCCGCGCGGCCAGTTCCTCTGCTCGGCCCGGTTCGAAGGTGAGCGCCGATCCGGTGCCCACCACGAGTTCGGCGAGGCCGCCGGTCTCGGCGGCGACGAGCGCCGCCCCACCGGCGAGAGCCTCGAGGGTGATGACGCCGAACGGCTCGTAGAGGGAGGGGATCACCACACAGTCGGCGCGGTGGAGTGTCGCTCGGAGCGCGTTGTCGCCCAGGAATCCGGGCAATTCGATGATGTCGCTCAACCCGGCGACATCGATCTGCGACTGAAGTTCGGCGAGGTAGGTGCCTCGGCCGGCGATCACGCAGCGGACCCCTGGGATCTCGGCGCGCACCATCGCCATCGCGTTGGCGAGCACCTGGAAGCCCTTCTCGTACTGGACTCGTCCCCAGGTGAACACCAGCGGGGAGTCGGGCCCCGATGAGGCGGTGGTGTTGGCGACCCCCTCGTCACCGTCGGTCGCAGCCCACCAGGTCGGATCGATACCCCCCGGGATCGGCGCCACCAGGTCAGGATCGATCTCGAAGTCGGCCGACACCTGTCGGGCCAGCAGGCGAGTGATCGTGATGACCTGTCGCGAGCGGGCTGCCAGCCACCACTCCACGCCGTTGATCTCCTCCGGTACGCCGGCCGGGACGTGACCGCTGTGCCGGCTCCGTTCAGTGCGGTGAAAGGTCGTCACGAGTGGCGCCCCGTGAGCGGCGGCGAGGGTGGCCGAAGCCCACGCGACGGTCCAGTCGTGGGCGTGGACCACATCCGGCCTCCAGTCCGGGTCGACACCGCTCAGCGCGGTTTCGACGAGCGCGTGGTTCGCGGAGGCGGTCCTGCCGATCGGGTGGTCGGGCACCCAGGGGAGATCGACGTCAGCCCGGAGGACGGTCATCCCGCCGGCGGTGGTGATCGCCGGTGTCCCGTCGGTGCGTCTCGACACGAGCACGACCTCGTGACCCTCGGCGGCGAGTGCGTGGGCGAGGCCGTCGACGTGGGCGGCCGTCCCACCCGTGTGGGCCGGTGGGAGCTCCCATGACAGCATGAGCACCCTCACGCCCGCGGACCCTAGTCTCGGGGGGTGACCAGCCGTGGCCTCGTCGGGCCGACCCCCGGTGAGCTCGACCTGCACCTCTTCAACGAGGGCTCCCACCGTCGGCTCTGGGAGGTGCTCGGACCCCAACCCACCGCTGACGGGATCCGATTCGCGGTCTGGGCTCCGAACGCGAGGGCCGTCTCGGTGATCGGCGACTTCAACTCCTGGACACCGATCCCGCTCGAGCCGGTCGCCTCCTCCGGGGTCTGGTGTGGGGTGGTCGCCGGGGCGCAGGCCGGACAGCACTACAAGTTCATCGTCACCGGCAGCCACGGTCGCGAGGTGCTCAAGGCGGACCCGATGGCGCGCCGCACCGAATGCCCGCCACAGGACGCGAGTGTCATCCCCGCCGATGTGTCACCGGGCTGGGTGTTCGAGTGGGGCGACGAGGACTGGATGGCCGGCCGCGGCGCGGTGCTCGACGGCTCGGCGCCGATGCGGGTGTACGAGGTGCACGCCATGTCGTGGCGCGACGGTGTGGACAACTGGGACGATCTCGCGGGCGCGCTCATCGACCACGTCCTCGACCTCGGCTTCACCCACGTCGAACTCCTCCCGATCGCCGAGCATCCCTTCGGTGGCTCCTGGGGCTACCAGGTGACCGGCTACTTCGCGCCGACGGCGCGCCTCGGTGATCCCGATGGGTTCCGTCGCTTTGTCGACCGCCTCCACCGGAGTGGCATCGGCGTGATCGTCGACTGGGTGCCGGCCCACTTCCCCAAGGACTCGTGGTCGCTCGGGCGCTTCGACGGGACGGCGCTCTATGAGCACGAGGACCCGCGACTCGGAGAGCATCCCGACTGGGGCACGTTCGTGTTCAACACCTCCCGTGACGAGGTGCGCAACTTCCTCGTCGCCAACGCCCTCTACTGGTGTGACGAGTTCCATGTCGACGGCCTCCGGGTCGACGCCGTCGCCTCGATGCTCTACCGCGACTACTCGAGGAGTGAGGGTGAGTGGATCCCGAACGAGCAGGGTGGGGTCGAGGACCTCGCGAACGTCGCCCTGCTCCGCGAGGTCAACGGGGTGGTCGGCTCGACGCACCCCGGGGTGGTCATGATCGCCGAGGAGTCGACGGCCTGGCCGGGGGTGACCGCCCCGGCCGAGTCGGGTGGCCTCGGCTTCACCCACAAGTGGAATATGGGGTGGATGCACGACACGCTGTCGTTCGCGCGCCGCGAACCGGTCCATCGTCGCCACCACCACGGCGAGCTCCCGTTCACCCTGCTCTACGCCTTCAGCGAGCGCTACGTCCTCCCGCTCAGCCACGACGAGGTGGTCCACGGCAAGGGCAGTCTGCTCGCCAAGATGTCGGGGGATGACTGGCAGAAGTTCGCGACCCTGCGCCTCCTCTACGCCTGGCAGTGGGCCCTGCCCGGGGCGCCGCTGCTCTTCATGGGATCGGAGCTGGCTCCGTGGTCCGAGTGGCGCCACGACCGATCGCTCGACTGGTCGCTCGCCGATCATCCCTCGCACTCCGGGGTCCTCGAGCTCGTCCGTCGACTGAATGGCGCGGCGGCGCGCCACGGCGCGCTCTGGGAGCGCGACGATGATCCGACCTCCTTCGAGTGGTTGGAGGTCGAGGATGCCGATCACTCGGTGTACGCGCTGTTGCGCTGGGCCGGTGACGGCCGCGCCGCGGTCGCCGCGGTGGCGAACTGGACCCCGGTCCCGCGACCCGGCTACCGCCTCGGGGTGCCGTGGGGAGGGGAGTGGCAGGTGCTCCTCGACACCGACGCCGATGAGTTCTGGGGAAGTGGGGCGCGTGGCACCTCGACCTCGGCGACGGCGGAGCCGATCCCGTGGCAGGGCCGGGATCACTCCCTGGTCGTCGACCTCCCCCCGCTCGCCATGGTGTGGTTCGGTGCCGATGCCCCCCGATGAACGTCAGGTGGTCGCCGCGTCGGTGACCCTCGGTGCCGCCGTCGGTGTCTTCGCCATCGCCTTCGGGGTCGGGTCGGTCGCGGCAGGCGCCTCGGTCGCGCAGACCTGCGCCATGTCGCTCCTCGTGTTCACCGGCGCCTCGCAGTTTCTCGCGGTGAGCGTCGTGTCCGCGGGGGGATCGGCGCTGTCGGCATTCGGTGGGGCGGTGTTGCTCGCCGCTCGCAACGCCGTCTACGGGCTCACCATGTCGCGACACCTCGGCGGGCGACTCCCGACGCGTCTCGTCGCGGCGCAGATCACCATCGACGAGTCGACGGCGATGGCGACGGCCCAGTCGACCGCGGTGAGTCGTCGTCGCGCCTTCTGGATCACCGGCGGATCGGTCTACGTGTTCTGGAACCTCGGCACGTTGATCGGGGCGCTCGCCGGCAGTGCGGTCGATCCTGAGGCGTTCGGACTCGACGCCGCCTTCCCCGCCGGGTTCGTCGCCATGGTCGTCCCGCACCTCGAGTCGCGACGGGGTCGGGCGGCGGCACTCGTCGGGGCGTCGGTGTGCCTGGCGACCATTCCGGTGCTCCCGGTCGGTCTCCCGATCCTGGTCGCCTCCGTCGGCGTGCTCTTCGGGGTGAGGCGCCCATGACCTGGGCACTGGTGCTCTCCCTCGCCGGGGCGGCCTACGCCTTCAAGGTCACCGGGCTGGTGGTGGTCGGTGGCCGGTCGCTGCCGGCGGTGGTGGAGCGGTGTCTCTCGTTGGTGCCGGCTGCGCTCATCTCGGCGCTCATCGTGAAGGACACCCTGTCCACCGGCGACGAGTTGGTGATCGACGCCCGCCTCCCGGGGGTGTTGGCGGCCGTGGTCGCGGCCCGTCTCCGCGCGCCGTTGATCGTGGTGATCGTGGTCGGTGCCGGTGTCACCGCACTCGCCCGCGTGGTCGGTCTCGACTGACCGCGTCCGGTCGGACTCAGGCCGATTCGACGATTTTTGCGAGGGCGCGGAGGTTGCGCCGCCAGATCGCCCCCATCACCACTCGGCCGCCGACGAGGGCACCGATGGGACCACCCAGCCACCAGGGGAAGACGAGTTCCTCGGTCCAGGTGAACCGGGTGCGCCGGTCGAGGTCGATCGGTTCGAGGCTGAAGTGGCCGGTCCCGGTGACGACGCCGCTGTGTCGGACCCCCATGCGCTCCCGTGGAACCCAGTCGGTGATCTCCATCTTGTCGACGAGCGTGATGGGTCCGACCTTCGTGTCGCACTCGAAGGTGGTGCCGACCCCGTGGGTCTGCTCTCCGGTGAAGCGGATGGCGACCGCGTCGGCCATCCAGTCGACATGACGTTCGACCGGTTCGACGACCTGCCAGACCTTGTCGACCGGCGCGTCGATGTCGATGGAGACGGTGATACCGGCCATCGTCAGACGGTGGCCTGGACGTTGCGGAGGGTGGCAGCGGCCTGCTCGGGCGGCACGACGTTGATCATGACACCGGTGCCCCGCTCGAACCCGGCCTGGGTGACGAGGTTCGGCCAGATGTGGATGTGCCAGTGGAACTCGCCGGTGTGCTGGTGCGGGGCGGAGTGGAACCCGACGTTGTAGGCGACATCGCCGAGCACCCGGCTGAGCGATGACATCGCGTCACGCAGGCCGCGTCCGACCGCCGAGAGGGTGTCGTCGTCGGAGTCCTGGAGGTGGAGTTCGTGTCGTGTCGGGATGACGAGCAGTTCGTAGGGGGTGCCGCTCCAGTAGGGGCAGATGACCATCACATCGTCGTTGTCGATCACCACGCGCTCACCGGAGGAGCGCTCGGCCTCGATCGTGGTGCACAGCACGCACCCACCGGCGAAGCGGGCGAAGGCGCGCTCCTCGTCGAGGATCTCGCCGGGGACGAACGGGAGTCCCATGAGCTGACCGTGCGGGTGGGCGATGGACGCCCCCGCCTCCCGGCCGTGGTTCACGATGGCCTGGGTGTAGCGGATGTGCTCGGCGGAGGCGTGCTCGATGAAGCGCCGCTTCAGCGCTGCCATGAACTGCTCAGCGCCGGTGTCGTCGAGGACGTCGAGGCCGGCGCTGTGGTCCGGGGTGTAGACGAACACCTCGTGGATGCCGGTGCCCTCCGCGGTGACGTGGATGGGACCCTCGTTGTGAACGGCGAAACCGTCGTCACCGGTGAAGGCGGGATACAGGTTGGGGATCACTCGCACCTGCCAACTGCCGGATGAGTCGACGGTCTCGAGGGCCGGTGGCGTCGCCTCCTCGTTGCCGGGACAGAACGGGCACGGGCGTTCAGGCGGTCCGTCGACGACGGGGGAGCGGGGCGCGAAGTCGGTCGGACGCTGGGCTCGCTCGGAGACGATGGTCACCCAACGCCCAGTCAACTGGTTGAGGCGCAGTTGGCTCACATCAGCAGGATAGGCGCGATCCGTTAGCCAGCGGAGGTGGGGGACAACACATTTACCGAATTTGGCTTTTCGGGGGATCTGGGGTGGAACGACCGATCGGGCCGACGGAGGAGGCCTGATCGGTCGTTGTTTCGGCGGAATTCAGCCAGAAAGTCGGGCCTGTCCGCTCTGTTCAGCCGACACCTCACCGCAGCGAAACGCGAACACATGCTTCGACGTCTCGTCCGCGACGGGGTCGTTGAGACCAGTCAGGTGAAACTGTCGCATTGATCGGCTGCGGCAACGTCCTCAAGGTCCACGAGATCGAGGGCCAAATCGAGGCGTTCGCTGGTGTCGGAAACTTTGTGAACGTCGACTGCGGCGACGAGACCGTTCCAGCAGAGGTGGGATACGAGTTCGACTGCCAGTTGTCCGACGACAGGGGGACCGTCAAGTTGCGGGTCACCGTTCTCACTGAGGATGGTGAAGTCGAATGGGAATATCTTCCCTGACGTCACGGTCTCGAGCGGGTGGTTGTTGAGAGCGAGTGACGTCAACTCGCCTTCTGAGCCGCCAAGCCCTGCGGGCGCCGGCGGGACCGCCGAAGGCGGAAAGAACCAGTCCATCAACCACCAAATGGAACCGTCGGAAAAGGACTAAAAGAGTGACCGGAGAAGACAGCGGAGCGGACAGGCCCGAGGTTTCGTCTCAGACCGACTTATTTCGCTTTCTGCGCTTCTTGCAGGGGGGACCCGCAGGGCCAGCCGATGTCCCACACTGTCCCCCAATCTGGACCCCCCGCACCCCCCTCGGGTGAACAGATGTGTCGGGTCGGGGCTCCCGGGCACCTCGAACGGTCCGGTGGAGCCGGGCCACGCGGGGCCGTGGTGGACCAGCGAGAGGCCGGCCTCGTCAGCGAGGGCGACGAGTTCACGGTGGTCGAACCATCGGATGCTCCAGGGTCGCAACCGGGTGTCCGCTGAGTCGCGGAGTTCGATGAAGTGGCCCTCGAGGCGTTGGTCTCCGAGCTGTCTGGACACGGCGAGCACGACGGTGTCGGCGGTCATGTGCCTGACCGTCACTGAGGAACCCTCCTCGTCGTCGAGCGGCGGCTCGGTCTCGATGGCGAGGTGACCGCCGGGGCCCAGCGCCGCGGCGACTCGACGCAGCAGCAGGGTCTGGCGTTCGCGGTCGGTGAGGTTGAAGACCGTGTTGTAGGAGGCCAGCACGACCGAGAGCCCCTCATCGGGGAGGTGGTCGATCATGTCGCCGTGCACCCGCTCCACCCGCTCGCATCCGGGCCGTGCGGCGAGGCGGTCCAGCATCTCGATGCTGGAGTCGAGGGCGATCACGCGTCGGTCGGGGAGCAGCCCGGCGATCGGTGCGGTCAGTCGGCCGGTGCCGGCGCCGAGCTCGATGACCGCGCCGTCGGCGGACGAGGCGAGTCGCGCGACGGTGGCCACGAGGTCGTCGAGCCGAGGGTCGTCGCCGTACCAGTCGTCGTACACCTCGGCGAAGGCTCGACCGTAGGTCGCGTCGTCGTAGCCCTCCATCTCGGGCACCGTAGTCTTCGTCTCATGGAGCGTCTCCTCTACCTCGACCATGCGGCATCGACGCCGATGCGGCCGGCCGCTGTGGAGGCGATGACGCCCTTCCTCACCGACTGCTTCGCCAACCCGAGTGGCTCCCACCGTTTCGCGAGGACCGCTCGTCGGGCGGTCGACGAGGCCCGTGAGCAGGTGGCCGACGTGCTCGGTGTCCTGCCGGGCGAGGTGGTCTTCACCGGTTGTGGAACCGAGTCCGACAACCAGGCGGTGACCGGATCGGTCGCCGGGCGGCCCGGGGTAGCGGTCACCTCGGCCGCCGAGCACCACGCGGTGCTCGACCCGGTGGTCGCCTCCGGCGGGGTGGTGGTCGGCGTCGACGCCACTGGGCACATCGACCTCGACGGGCTGACCGAGGCCCTCCGGGCCGCCGGTGAGGTGGCCGTGGTGAGCGTGATGGCGGTCAACAACGAGGTGGGAACGGTGACCGATCTCGAGGCGGTCGCCGCGGTGGTCCGACGTGAGGCCCCGGGGGCATGGCTCCACACCGACGCGGTGCAGGCGGCCTGTTGGCTGGACCTGCGGACCGTCACCCCGCTCGTCGACATGGTGTCGCTCAGCGCCCACAAGTTCGGTGGTCCGAAGGGCGTCGGCGTGCTGGTGGTCCGCGGATCGGCATCCCCGGCACCGATCATCCGCGGGGGTGGTCAGGAACGGGAACGGCGCAGCGGCACCTCGAACGTCGCTGGGATCGTGGCGACCGCGGCGGCACTTGGCGAGACCGACGCGGAGCGGGCCACGGAAGTCGAGCGCGTCGGTGCCCTTCGCTCCCGTCTCGTGGAGACGGTCGTCGCCGAGGTCGACGCGCGCGAGACGGTGCCGGCGGCGGCCTCGGTGCCCGGGGTCGCCCATCTGTGCTTCGAGGGTGTCGAGAACGAGGCCCTCCTCTTCCTGCTCGACACCGAGGGCGTCTGCGCCTCAGCCGCGTCGGCCTGCGCGAGCGGTGCGATGGAACCCTCCCATGTGCTGGCCGCCATGGGGGTGTCGCGGGAGTTGGCGGGCGGCGCGCTCCGGCTCAGCTTCGGTCACACCAGCACCGTTGACGAGATCGATGCCGCGTCGGCTGCGGTGGTGTCCTCGGTCCGTCGGTTGCGGGGAGAGAGCTGAGATGCGGGTCCTCGTCGGCATGAGCGGTGGGGTCGACTCGTCGGTGGCCGCGGCGCTGCTCGCCGAGGAGGGCCACGAGGTGGTCGGGGTCACCATGCGTCTGTGGGGCGGTGACAGCGACACCGGATGCTGCAGTGTCGCCGACGTCGACGATGCCCGACGGGTGGCGCAGCAACTCGGCCTCGACCATGTGGTCTTCAACTTCTCGGAGGACTTCGAGGCCAATGTCGTCGAGCCCTACGTGAGCGCGCACGCCGAGGGCATCACCCCGAACCCCTGCATCGAGTGCAACCGACACCTCAAGTTCGATCGGCTGAGCGAGCGGGCGAGGGTGCTCGGCTTCGATGCCGTCGCCACGGGACACCACGCCCGCCTCGAACGTGACGACCACGGACGTCCCCGTCTCGCCCGCGGCGCCGACCGCGACAAGGACCAGAGCTATGTGGTGCACATGGTCGACGCCGCCGAGTTGGAACACACCCTCTTCCCGATCGGTCACATGACGAAGTCGGAGGTCCGCGAACACGCCCGACGGCTCGGGTTGCGCACCGCGGGCAAACCGGACAGTCAGGATGTGTGCTTCATCACCTCGACGGGTGGGCGTGAGCGCTTCCTCGGGGATCGGATCCCACTGAGGTCGGCGAGGGTGGTCGACACCGACGGTCGGACCCTCGGCGAGGTGCCCTCGGTCGAGATGGTGACGATCGGCCAGCGGCGTGGTCTCGGGCTCCCCGGTGGCGGACCGTTGCGCTATGTCGTCGACGTGGTTGCCGACGAGGATCCGCACGTCGTGGTCGGAGACGGTTCCGATCTGCTGCGCGACTCGGTCGAGGTCGCCGCCGTCACCTGGGTGGACGGCCCGGTGGAGGGGCCGGTCCGGGTGCAGGTGAGTGCCCACGGTCCCGCGAGCCCGGCGGAGTGCGTCGCGATCGGGTCATCCGATCGGGTCGAGGTCCGGTGGGCGGAGCCGCAACGTCGGGTGGCGCCGGGGCAGAGCGTGGTGTTCTACGACGTCGACGACCGGTGGGTGCTCGGCGGGGGTGTCGCGGCGCGCTGATCCCAGGCGCGCAGGACGGCGCCCGGACGCGTCGGCGCCACGCGAGCGGCGGTGAGGTGCAGAGCGCGCCCGCCGGGTCGCCGTGGTCCGGTGGCGAGCACCACGGTCACCGTGTCCCGTGTCGCCAGTTCGAGCGCGGGACCGCGGACGCCGGCTGAGAGGTCAGCGGGGGAGTCGTCGGAGGCGAGCGCCAGTCCGGCCACCTCGCTGCGCCTGAGCATGAGGGTCTCGGACAGCACCAACGGGTCGTGGACCACGAGGCCGGTGGGCACCAGCACCAGCCACCGGCGTGCCAGCCGGTGCCAACGGGGGGCCGAGCCGACCGCGAGAGTCAGCGCGCCGAGACCGGCTGCGATCCCACCGATGGTCGACGATGAACGCACCGCGATCGCGGCCAACCCGACGACGATGAGCCAGGCGATGCCCGAGGCGATGAGGTAGCCGACCGGGGGGCGCAGCGGGAACCGTCGTTCGGCGCCGTAGGCGCCCGCCTGGATGTGGTGGGCGCCGAGTGGTGCCGACCAGACGAGGCCGAGGGCGACGAGGGCTACGCCGATGCCGGTGATCTGCATCGGTCCGGGGTCGTCGACGACATGGGCGAGGGCGAAGGCGGCGACGAGCGGGGCGGCGACCCGGGCGATGGTCAGCGTCACCGCGGAGGGGATGACGATGGCGACGGCGACGATCGCCCAGATGATCTCGGCGGCCGGTCCGGTTCCATCGAGGATCCCCCCCGGGGCGCGCAGGGTCTCGAGTCCGGAGCCGACGAGGACGGCGACGGCGATCCACACCACGGCGGTGGCGAGGGTGTACCAACGGTCATCGGCGGCCCCCGCTCGTCGGCGTGTCACCGCCCCGGTGTCGGTCGCATTCACAGCCGACAGTCTGGCGGTTCCGGGTCGTGACTGGCGCTCCCGTCGTGCCACGATCTGGCGATGACGTCGCCGGAGTCCCCCAAGGCGCCCGAGGATGGCTTCCTCGGTGGCGTGCGGCCGGGGTCGACGCTCGGTGTCGGGAGCCTCCCGCACCGCGATGGCGAGTCGGCCGCGCGGTTCTCCCTCGAGCACTTCGACATCGCGGTGGTGCCTCGTCTTCCCCGCCGTTCACCGGCCGAGCAGCTGGTCGCCCAGGCGATCGTCGGCGCGCGGGGTGTGACCCTCGGCCAGTACGGCACCATCGCCGTCGACGTCGACGCCCTCGATCCGGATGCCCCGGTGGTGACCGATCTCCGATCGGACAACTTCGCCGGTTTCCGGTCGTTCCTCGATGTGGCCTCGGCGGAGGGGATCGATGGTCGCCCGGTGAAGTGGCAGTTGGTCGGCCCGGTCACCCTCGGGCTCTCGCTGACCCGCGCGGGGGCCCCGATCGATCTGGCCTTCCGCGTCGCCTCGCAGACGGTGCGGGCTCACGCCGACGCGCTGTGCGCGGAGCTCGCTGCCACCCTTCCGGACTCTCCGCAGCTGATGGTGCTCGACGAGCCGTTGCTCGCCGACCTGATGGATCACGACTTCCCGCTGCCGCCCGACACCGCCGCCGACCTCCTGTCGTCGACGATGGCCGTGGTGCAGGATCGCGCGACGGTCGGCGTGCACTGCTGCTTCGACGCCGACTGGCCCTCGCTGCTCGAGGCGGGCCCGCAGGTGCTGTCGCTGCCCGCCCGTGAGGCGGTCGTGGATGTGGCCGGCTACGTCGACCGATTCCTCGACGGTGGTGGATGGATCAGCTGGGGAGCCATCTCCTCCGATGGGCCGATCGGCGTGACGGCGAACCGCTCCTGGCACGCCCTGAGTTCGATCTGGTGCGATCTGGTCCGCCGGGGATCCGACCCGGCCCTGCTCCGCCAGCAGAGCCTGCTGAGCCCGAGGAGCGGTCTGGCGGGTCATGCCCCGTCGGTTGCCGAGGACATCTGCCGGTCGTTGGGTGAGATCTCGGAGCGGGTGCGCGACCAGGCCTCGGCCACGCGGTTGGTCTTCGGCGCCTAGACGTCCGTTCACGCCGACACCCCCTACCTACACTCGTGCCATGGATGGTCGCGGTGGCTGCTGAGCGGGGAGGAGCGTCGCCGACCCCCGAGTCGCCCGCCGACGAGATCGCCCGACTGCGCGAGTCCGTCGCCCATCACAATCGCCTCTACCACGAGCTCGATTCCCCCGAGCTCCCCGACGTCGAGTTCGACCTGCTCGTTCGGCGCCTGCGCGAGCTCGAAGAGCAGCACCCCGACCTCGCCGGCGGCCAGTCACCGACGTCGACGGTCGGCGGCGTGGCCTCGGCCACGTTCGCGCCGATCGAGCACGCCGTCCCGATGATGAGCCTCGACAACGCCATGGACGAGCCAGAGTTGCGTGCCTGGGGTGAGCGACTCGAGCGCGGGCTCGACGGCGCCGATGCGCGGCTCGTGTGCGAACTCAAGATCGACGGTCTGGCCATGAGTCTCCGCTACGAGCGCGGCGAGTTGGTGTACGCCGCCACCCGCGGTGACGGGCGCGTCGGCGAGGATGTCACCGCCAACGTCCGCACGATCGCTGACGTGCCCCATCGGCTGCCCTCCGGAGCCCCCGAGGTGATCGAGATCCGCGGCGAGATCTACATGCCGGTCTCGGTGTTCGACGAGCTCAACCGGGAGGCGACCGAGGCGGGTGAGCGACTGCTCGTCAACCCCCGCAACGCGGCCGCGGGTTCGCTCCGCCAGAAGGACCCGTCGGTCACCGCGCGGCGTCGACTGTCGATGTGGGCCTACCAACTCGGTGAGGTGGTGGGAGGGCCCACCGTCGACTCCCATCGCGCCGCCCTCGATCTCATCGCGTCGCTCGGTCTTCCCGTGAACCCCGAGGTGCGGGTGGTGGACGGACTCGAGGAGGTCGTCTCGCTCTGTCGTCACTGGCAGGAGCACCGCCACGATCTCGACTACGACATCGACGGTGTCGTGGTGAAGGTCGACGACCTCGCGCAGCGCGTCCAGCTTGGTCACACCGCGCGGGCGCCCCGTTGGGCGATCGCGTTCAAGTTCCCGCCAGAGGAGCGCACCACCCGTCTCCTCGACATCCAGGTCTCGGTCGGCCGCACCGGTCGCACCACACCGTTCGCCGTATTGGAGCCGGTGTTTGTCGGCGGCTCCACGGTCACCATGGCGACGCTCCACAACCAGGACCAGGTCCGCCTGAAAGACGTCCGTCCGGGCGACCTCGTCGTGGTCCGCAAGGCCGGCGATGTCATTCCCGAGGTGGTCGGCCCGGTGCTCTCCGAGCGTCCGGGCGGTCTCGCCGAGTGGGAGTTCCCCTCCCTCTGCCCGTGCCCGGTCGGCAGTCAACTCGAACGGGCCGAGGGTGAGGCCGACACCCGATGTGTCGAGGCCACCTGTCCGTTCCAACGCGATCAGCGCATCATCTACTGGGCCTCGCGGGGGGCCATGGACATCGAGGGTCTCGGCGAGCGCACCGTCGCGCAGTTGACGGCCGCCGGACTCGCCGCCGATGTCGCCGATCTCTACACCCTCACGGCCGAATCCGTTGAAGGGCTCGACGGCTTCGCCCGGATCAGTGCCGAGAAGCTCGTCGCCGGCATCGACGCCTCGCGAGGGCGCCCCGCGTGGCGAGTGCTCACCGGCTTCGGCATCAAGCATCTCGGCCCGACGGCCGCGCAGAGTCTCGCCGCTGAGCTCGGCGGGGTCCGCGAGGTGCTCGAGGCCTCCGAGGAGCGCCGTGCTGAGGTCTCGGGCGTCGGAGAGGTGATCTCGGCCTCGGTTTCCGAGTGGTGGTCACGCGAGGCGCATCGTGATCTCGTCGACCGGCTCGAGCGTCACGGCGTCGACCTCGGCGTGGCGGAGGGGTCGGTCGCATCCGACCTCGAGCCCACGCTCACCGGCCGGGCGGTCGTCGTGACCGGGACGGTGCCGGGTCACACCCGCGAGAGCGCGCAGGCCGCGATCGTCGCTCGGGGTGGCGCCTCGCCGGGCAGCGTCAGCGCCAAGACCTTCGCCCTCGTGGTCGGTGATGGGGCGGGGGCATCCAAACTCACCAAGGCCGAGAAGGTCGGGGTGCCCGTGGTGCCCGCCGACCGCTTCGACGAACTGCTCGCCTCCGGCGAGATCCCGGGCTGAGCGGCGTCAGACCACCACGAACTGCCAGGTGAACGACCGGGCGCGCTGACGTCCCTCGTCCACCCTCCAGTGGATGACCTCGACGCGGTGGATGCCGGGGTCGAACCTCGGAACCGGTCCGTTCGACGAGGGCGTGTAGGTGAGCGTCGAGTTACCCGGCTCGAAGACCGTCACCGGAGGGATCGACACCTGCTCTCCGGGCTCGACCGGGCTGGCCTGCACCTCCGACAGATCGACGGTCTCGATCTCGACACCGTCGATCACGAGCACGCCGGTGTATCCGGGGGCGAGATCGGCGAACACGTTCGTCTGGGCCAACGCCTGCTCGGCATCGGGGACCGGAGCCACGCTCTCGATCGTCGCCGGGAGGTCGCTGCGCTCCTCGCCGGTGACCGACACGAGGAATCCGCGGGCAACGAGCACCAGACCGACCGCGATCACGGCGCTCACGAGCAGCAGTGACGGGTCGATACGGCGGCGGGTCCGGGGCTCGACCATCACCTCGGCGGTCTCCTCATGGTCGTTGCCGCTCACCGGGCCATCATGCCCGAGGTTCGGGGAGGGACCCAACCGGAGCGCCCTCCCGACCCCAACGGCGATGAGTCGGCCGGTAGCGTCCTGTGGCCGTGGACCTCTCCTCGTTGCGCGGATCGGAGATCACCGATCGCTTCCACCTCACCGCGGTGGTGTCGGTGGGTACGACGGCCACCCTGATCGACGGTGTGGAGCGGTCCTCGGGCCGGGCGGTGACCGTCAGGGTGCTCGATCCGGCGCTGTGCTCCGATCCCGACTTCGCAGGACGCTTCTCGGCCGCTCTCGAACCGGCCCGGGCCCTCGAACACCCGAACATCGCCGAGGTGCTCGCCACCGGGATCGTGTCGACATCGCGGGGGGAGGCGGGATACGTCATCACCGAGGCGCTCACCGGCGGAAGCCTCCGCGACCTGCTCGACCGTGGCCGACTGCTCAGTCCCTCGCAGGCGCTCACCCTCGGCCTCGACATCTGCCGGGCGCTGCACCTCGCCCATTCCAGGGGTCTGGTCCACACCGAGTTGACCCCGTCGAAGATCATGTTCGGCGAGGAGGGCCGGGCCCGACTCGTCGACCTCGGACTCGCCGATCTGCTCGGGCGGAGCGCCTGGCGCGAACCCTCCTCACTCGACAACCACGTCGTGCGCTACTCGGCGCCCGAGCAGGCCCTCGGTCGTGTGCCGGCCCCGGCGATCGACATCTACGCGCTCGGCCTCGTGCTCGTGGAGGCGGTCACCGGATCGGTGCCCTTCGACGCCGGGTCGACGGTGGCCACGCTCGCCCAGCGGGTGGATCGCCTCATGCCGGCGTCGGCTGATCTCGGCCCGCTCGCCGCCGTGCTCGAGCACGCGGCCCGGCCCGAGGCCGATGAGCGGTGGACGGCGGAGGAGTTCCACCACGCGCTGGTGGCGCTCGCCCCGCGCCTCCCTCGACCCGAGGCCCTGCCGCTCGCGACCCGGACGATCGCGGGTCGCATGACGGCAGAGATCGCGGCGGCCGAACCCTCGCGGGGTCGGTCCGCACCGGACCCTTCGGACAGCGGTGTTACCGGTGCCTCATCGCATGACTCCAGCACCGGTTCGGCCACCGATGCCGACGCGGTCGCCGAGGCACCGCGCGGGCGGCGCCGACCCCCGTGGCTCCTCCCGCTCGCCTCGGGCTCGACGGTGGTCCTCGCGGCCCTCCTGGTGCGTCTGCTCCTGGTGACGCCGATCCATGTGGTGCCCGACCTGAGAGGGGTGAGCGAGGCCGAGGCCGTCAACACGATCACGCCGTTCGGATGGGTGACCGAGCGGCTCCTGGACCGCAGCGATGAGGTCCCGACCCCGGGGGGCATCATCTCCACCTCGCCGGCCGCCGGGGCGGAACTGGCCGAGGGCGAGCCCTTCATCTACGTGGTGAGCGAGGGTCCGACCCTGCGCGCTGTGCCCGACACCACCGGTTCCCTCGTCACCGATGCCGAGGCCGCGCTCGCCACCATCGGCCTGACCTCCTTCGTCGAGCCGGTGCACGATGAGTCGGTGCCGGTCGATCTGGTGGTCGACTGGGTCGCCACCGACGATCCGACGGTGGTCGCGGGCACTCCGGTCGAACCGGGGACCGCCGTCACCCTCCGGGTGTCGATCGGTCCGGCCCCGCGGACGGTGCCGGACCTGAGCGGCCTGCTGGCGGGACCCGCCCGCGCCCGTCTCGTCGACCTCGGTCTGGTCTTCGCGGAGGTCGAGGGGGACTTCGATGATGAGGTGGAGGCCGGGGTGATCGTCTCCCAGGTCCCCGAGGCGGGGGATCCCGTCGAGCGGGGCACGACGGTCACGGTGACCGTGTCGCGGGGACCCGATGTGGTCGTGTTCCCGACCCTCGCCGAGGGCGTGATCTTCGCCGATGCCCGAGCCACGCTGATCGAGGCGGGGTTCGAGGTCGAGCTAGTGCTCGGCGCTGTCGATGCCATCGTCTCCGAGGTGCTCATCGACGGTGTGCCCCCGGAGGAGGACGGGGTCTACCCGCGCGGTACCCGGGTCGACATCGTCGCGGTCTGATCGAGGCTGCGCGCCCGACGTCGGCTGCGGCCGTGGCCAGGTGCCGTCACTACGGTGGACGCCATGGGAACCCTCGACGGCCGTGTCGTCGTCGT
Source organism: Actinomycetota bacterium (assembly GCA_010024485.1). Taxonomy (GTDB): domain Bacteria; phylum Actinomycetota; class Acidimicrobiia; order Acidimicrobiales; family Ilumatobacteraceae; genus Casp-actino5. The sequence continues at coordinate 28,896 of RGGX01000001.1, forward strand.
CACCGGCGCCGGTCGAGGGCTCGGTCGGTCGCACGCCCTCCTGTTGGCCGCTGAGGGGGCGCGGGTGGTGGTGAACGACCTGGGCACCACGACCGACGGCGCGGGAGCCGAGGGGGATCCCGCCGATGAGGTGGTCGCCGAGATCGTCGCCGCCGGCGGGTCCGCGGTCGCGAACCGCGACGACGTGGCCGACTGGGATGGCGCTCGTGCGCTGGTCGCGTGCGCGATCGAGCAGTTCGGTGACCTGGACGCGGTGGTCAACAACGCCGGCTTCCTCCGCGATCGCGCCATCGTCTCGATGGACGAGGAGGACTTCGACTCGGTGGTGCGGGTCCACCTGAAGGGCCACTTCGCCATGACCCACTTCGCCGCGCTGCACTGGCGCGAGCGGCACCACGCCGGGGAGCGCCGAGCTCGAGCGCTGGTCCACACCGCCTCCACCTCGGGTCTCTTCGCCAATCCGGGCCAGTCGAACTACGGCGCGGCGAAGTCGGGTATCGCGACACTCAGCCAGATCGCCGCCCAGGAGCTCGCTCGCTACGGGGTGGTGTCGAACTGCATCCTCCCCGGGGCCAGGACCCGTCTCACGCTCGCCAGTCCGGGACTGCCCGAGTTGATGGAGGCTCCCGACGGTGCCTTCGACACCTGGGACCCGGGCAACGCCTCACCCCTCGTCGCCTATCTGGTGGGGGAGCGATGCCGCTTCACGGGGGAGACCTTCTCGGTGATCGGCGGTCTCGTGCAGCGCATGCTGCCCTGGACGGTGGGTGAGTCGGTCGACTCGGCGACCGGTTGGACCGCGGCGTCGTTGGCCGAGTCGCTCGAGTCGCTCTGATCCTCAGTCGGTGATCGCCTCGAGGGCGGCGGCGATCTCCTCGCCGAGCTCGAGGTCGGCGGGACCGGCCTGGAGGGCCATGACGCGGACGACGTCGCCCTCCACCTGGATCTTGCCCGACATGAAGGCCTGCATGGCGGCGGCGGGATCGCGGGCCACCAGCAGCAGCCGGGCGGTCTCGTGATCGACGGTCACCGTCGCGTCGGGCGCGTCGACGTGGCCGAGGTCGACATCGAGGCTCCCGGAGCAGGTGTCGAGGTGTGCCTCGATGACGGAACCGTCGGGTCCGTCGGTGACCACCAGGTTGACCTGCACATCGGCGACGGGAACCGGGAGCCGGTCGGCGAACGACTCGCGGACGGCGCGGGCGGCCTCGATCCACTCGTCGGAGAGGAACGGATGAGACGGCACGTCGTGATCGTACCGGTGGTCAGTCGAGCAGTCTCGTCCGGTAGGTGACCCGTTCGAGTTCGTCCATGTCGAGTTCGAAGCCGAGCCCCGGGGCGTCGGGCACGGCGACGTGGCCGTCGACAACGGTGATGGGGTCCACCACGATGTCGCGGGCCCAGAAGCGCGACGAGGCGCTGATGTCACCCGGGAGGGTGAAGCCGTCGAGAGCGGCGAGCATCGCGTTCGCGGCGCGGCCGATCCCGGTCTCGAGCATGCCCCCGCACCACACCGGCACGTCAGCGGCGACGCACAGGTCGTGGATGCGTCGGCTCTCGAGGTAGCCGCCGACACGACCGGGCTTGATGTTGATGACCCCGGCGGCGCCGAGCTCGATCGCGTCAGCGGTGGTGCGGGCCGAGACGATGGACTCGTCGAGGCAGACCGGGGTGGTCGACGCGGCGGCGAGCCGGGCGTGGCCGATGAGATCCTCCTCGGCCATCGGCTGCTCGATGAGCAGCAGGTCGAACTCGTCGAGGCGACAGAGGTGGTCGATGTCCTCGCGGCCGTAGGCGGTGTTGGCGTCGACCTGGAGCGCCATGTCGGGGCCGATGAGCTCGCGCACGGCGCGCACCGGTTCGATGTCCCAGTCCGGCTCGATCTTCAACTTGATGCGCGCGTACCCCTCGTCCACGTACCCGCCGACCGCGGCGAGCAGCTCGTCGATCGTCGGGTGGATGCCGACGCTCACCCCGCTCGGGATCCGGTCGCGGGTGGCGCCGAGGTGGCGACGCAGGTCGGTGTCGTTGGCGCGGAGTTCGGCGTCGAGGGCTGCCATCTCGATCGCCGCCTTCGCCATGGGATGACCACGGAGCGGTTCAAGGATGTCGGCGATGTCGTCCGCGGTGATCTCGCCGGCGGCCCGCAGGCGGGGCCAGATGTGGTCCTCGAGGACGAGTTCCACACCGTCGACGAACTCGGGGGAGTAGACCGGCTCGCTCAGCGCGACGCACTCTCCCCAGCCCTCCTCGCCGTCGGCGCCGAACCATCGAAGCAGGAGGATGTCCCGGTCGGTCTGGCTGCCGAAGCTGGTGCGGAAGGGTGAGACGAGGTCCATCCGCACCCGGCGGAGCTCGAGGCGTGCGGGGCGCATCAGATCGGGCGCTCGAGGATGTAGGAGCCCTCGCGGGTGAAGCCGGTGACCACCGCTCCCGCAGCGAGGGCATCGCCGAGTTCGCGGCGCACCCGGCGGCGCCACTCCTCGGCAGCGGCGGGATCCGTACGGCGGAGCACGACGATGTCCTCAGGGGTGGCCACCTCGATGCGCTCGGTCGGCCCGGCCGGAGTCTCGGGCTCGACCGATGGGTCGACCGGCCAGGCGCACAGGACGCGGTCGCTCTCATCGTCGGCGTTGACCGCGTCGGCCATCGATCCGTAGAAGTCGGGGAGGTAGTCGGTGGGACGGGCGCCGAGCACCTCGATGTTGAACCAGGCGTTGCGACGCACGATCGGGTCGAAGGTCCAGGTGACCCATTCGATCCCGTTCGCCGCGGCCCAGTCTCGCTGATGGCCCTTCATGGCGCGTCCGACCCCGGCGTGCTGCGCTCCGGGCAGGATGCCGGTGATGTGGCTGTGGAGCGCGGGGCGGCCCTCGTGGCGAGCGAGGAAGCCGAAGGAGGCGCCGACCATGTTGTCGGCGACGAAGGCGGCGGCGACGTAGCCGCCGGCGTGTTCGACGGCCCGCATGAGCTCCACGCTCACGATCACCTTGGTCGATCCCCAGATCTGTCGGAGGACCTCGCTCACGGCGGTCATCTCCTCGATCGTGTGAGGACTGCGGATCTCGACTTCGTTGTCGTCACTTCCGTCCACGGGGCAAACCTACTTCGCTGGACCGGTGGGCGGCCCAGCGACCGCTCGTCGTCGACCGCGGTCTGGACTTCTCGTCCAAAGGCCGCGCACCGGTTGGTACCGGTCGTCGGTGCGGATAACGATGCGGTCATGGCGCGGATACTGGTGACCGAAGCGATCGCCGAGGGCGGGCTCGACCGCCTGCGCGCTGATGGGCATGAGGTCGATGTCCGACTGGGTCTCGACCGCGCTGGCCTGTTGGAGGCCGTCCGCGGCGCGGCAGCGCTCATCATCCGGTCGGCGACCACCGTCGACGATGAGGTGCTCGCCGCCGGACCCGAGCTGGTCGTCGTCGGCCGGGCCGGGATCGGTCTCGACAACGTCGACGTCGCCGCTGCCACCTCTCGCGGGGTCATGGTGGTGAACGCCCCGCAGTCCAACATCGTGTCCGCGGCCGAGCACACCATGGCGCTCCTGCTCTCCCAGGCCCGAAACGTCCCCCAGGCCCACGCCGCGCTCGTGGCCGGTCGGTGGGAGCGCTCCCGCTGGGAGGGGGTCGAGCTCGCTGACAAGACCCTCGCGATCATCGGTCTGGGCCGGATCGGCAAGCTCGTCGCCGAGCGCGCGAAGGCCTTCGGTATGCGTCTCGTCGCCTACGACCCCTTCGTCTCGGCTGAACGGGCCCGCCAGATGGGCGCGGAGCTGTTGCCTCTCGATCAGGCGGTCGCCGAGGCCGACTTCCTCACCGTGCACCTTCCTCGCAACGCCGACACGATCGGGCTGATCGGGCGTGAGCTGCTCCTCAAGGCCAAACCCTCCCTTCGCGTCGTCAACGTGGCGCGCGGCGGCATCGTGATCGAGTCGGAGTTGGCCGAGTGCATCCGCGAAGGTCTCATCGCCGGCGCCGCCCTCGATGTGTTCGACTCGGAGCCCTGCACCGAGTCGCCCCTCTTCGATCTGCCCGAGGTGGTCGTCACCCCGCACCTCGGGGCGAGCACCCGGGAGGCCCAGGACAAGGCCGGAGACGCCATCGCCGACATGGTGCAGTTGGCGCTCGCCGGCGACTTCGTTCCCTGGGCGGTCAATGTCGACGCTGCGGAGGCCGATGAGATGCTCCGGCCGTTCCTCGGGCTCGCCGAGCGTCTCGGTCGTCTCTTCTCCTCGATGACCGGCGGAGTCTCCGAGGTCGAGGTCCGCATCGAGGGCGACATCGCCGCCTGCGACACACGGATCCTCAACCTCGCGGTCATGAAGGGGTTGCTCTCGACCGCCGCCGATGATCAGGTCACCTATGTGAACGCCCCGCAGATGGCCGCCTCAGCCGGTCTCGCGTTGACCGAGTCGAAGTCGTCGGTGTCCGACGATCATGTGAACCTGATCGCCCTCCGTGCCGACGGGCGCAGCATCGCCGGCGCCCTCACCGACCGCACCGGCGCTGAGCGCGTCGTCGAGATCGACGGTCACAGTGTGGACATGCCGCCGGCGGCGGACATGCTCCTCATCTCGAATGATGACCGTCCCGGCGTGATCGGCACCGTCGGCACCCTGCTCGGTGACGCCGGCATCAACATCGCCGACATGGATGTCGGTCGGGTGGCCCGGTCGGGCGGTGCGCTCATGCTGATCGCCGCGACGGCCGAGGTGCCGTCATCGGTCATCGACGCGCTTCGGGTCGCTCCCGGCGTGACGAGCGTCGTCAGCCTGCGCGGCTGAGCCGGCAGGCGTCGCGGGTGGCGATGGCCGTCTCTCGTGCGGCCTCGGCGAAGTCGGGCCCCGAGCTCGCGTAGAGCACGGCTCGTGACGAGTTGACGATGAGCCCGCGTCCGTCGGTTCTGGCTCCGGCGGCGACGGCCTCTCCGGCATCGCCACCCTGAGCGCCGACCCCGGGGACCAGGATCGGGAGGTCGCCGACGACCTCGCGCACCCGACCCAGCTCGTCGGGGTGGGTCGCGCCGACCACCAGACCCACCTCGCCGAGGGTGCTCCACCGTTCGGCGATCATGCGCGCCACCCGCAGGTAGAGCGGTTCGCCGTCGACGTCGAGCATCTGCAGGTCGGCGCTCCCGGGGTTCGAGGTGCGGCAGAGCGCGATCACGGCTCCGGAGGCGAGGAAGGGCTCGATCGAGTCGGTGCCGAGGTAGGGGTTGACGGTCACCGCATCCGCGCCGTAGCGGTTGAACGCCTCTTTCGCGTACTGCTCCGCGGTCGATCCGATGTCGCCGCGCTTGGCGTCGAGGATGATCGGGATGTCGGGGTGGTGCTCGGCGATGTGCTCGCACAGGCGCTCGAGTTGGTTCTCGGCCCTGAGCGCGGCGAAGTGGGCGATCTGGGGTTTGAAGGCGCACACCAGGTCGGCGGTTGCCTCGACGATCTCGACGCAGAAGCGGAACACGGCGTCGGTGGCACCGTCGAGTCCGGTCGGCAGACGGCGCGGGTCGGGGTCAAGACCGACGCACAGCAGCGAGTCGTTTCGCTCCCAGGCGCGCTCGAGGCGCTGGTGGAAGCCGCCGGCTCGCTCGTTCACGACTCGGTCAGCTCGATGGCCGCGGTGGGGCACAGGTCGGCAGCGTCGCGCACCCGGTCGTGGAGCTCGACCGGAGGTTCCTCGATCAGGACGTACAGGTATCCGTCGTCGCGGATCTCGAACACCTCAGGGCAGGTCTGGGCGCATCCTCCGGTGGAGGCGCACATGTCGAGGTCGACGGTCACGCGCACGGTCCGACACTACTCGGGCACGTCGTGGCGGCCTCCGGCCGCTCAGGGCCGTTGGTGGCGTTCGAAGGCTGAGAGCACCGCGCGCAGGGACGCGGTGGTGATGTTCGGATCGGTGCCGATGCCCCAGCGCACGTCGTTGCCTGAGGAGCTCTCGACATAGGCGACGGCCTCGGCGTCGGAGCCACGACCGATGGCGTGCTCGGAGTAGTCGAGGACGTCGAAGTCGCCGGGCCACTCGGCGCGGAGTGCGCTGACGAAGGCCTCGACGGGCCCGTCGCCCTCACCGCGGATCGTCACCGCCGCTCCGTCGACCTCGAGTTGGGCGCTGATGGTGGTGTGGCCCTGGCCGTCGGAGGTGTTGGTGTGCAGTTCGTGGCTGCGCAGACGCATCTTCGGCTCGGTCGGCAGGTACTCGGCGGAGAACGCCTCCCACATGATCGTCGGGGATATCTCGGTGCCCGAATCCTCTGTGATGTGCTGGATCGTCTTGGAGAACTCGATCTGGAGGCGGCGCGGGAGGTCGTAGCCGTACTCCTCTTTCATCACGTAGGCGACCCCACCCTTGCCGGACTGGGAGTTGACGCGGATGACCGCCTCGTAGGTGCGTCCAACGTGCTTCGGGTCGATCGGCAGGTAGGGGACCCCCCACTGGTCGTAGTCGTCCGGCAGGGCCGCGAAGCCCTTCTTGATCGCGTCCTGATGGGATCCGGAGAACGCCGTGTAGACGAGGTCGCCCACGTAGGGATGCCGGGGGTGCACCGGCAGCCGGTTGCAGTACTCCGCGGTGCGCCGCAGCGCGTCGATGTCGCTGATGTCGAGTTCGGGATCGACCCCGTTGGCGAACAGGTTCATGGCGAGGTTGATGATGTCGACGTTGCCGGTGCGCTCCCCGTTGCCGAACAGGGTTCCCTCCACGCGGTCCGCCCCCGCCATCACGCCGAACTCGGCGGCGGCCACGGCGCAGCCCCGGTCGTTGTGCGGGTGGAGGCTGACGATCACCGAGTCGCGATCGCGGATGGTCCGTCCGAACCATTCGATGACATCTCCGTAGACGTTGGGGCTGTAGCACTCGACGGTGGCCGGCAGGTTGAGGATGAGCGGTCGCTCGGGAGTGGGCTCGATGACGTCCATGACCGCCTCGCACACCTCGATCGCGAAGTCGGGCTCGGTCAGGGTGAAGCTCTCCGGTGAGTACTCGTAGCGGATTGCCGTCCCGTCGAGATCGGCCTCGAGCTCGCGGCACAGTCGGGCTCCCTGCACGGCGATGTCGACGATTCCGGCCTTGTCGAGGCCGAAGACGACCTCGCGTTGGAGCGGGTTGGTCGAGTTGTAGAAGTGGACGATGGCGCGCGGGGCGCCGCGCAGACACTCGTAGGTGCGCTCGATGAGTTCGCTGCGGCACTGGACGAGCACCTGGATCTCGACGTTCTCGGGGATCAGGTCCTCGGTGATGAGCTGCCGCACGAAGTCGAAGTCGGGTTGGCTGGCCGAGGGGAATCCGACCTCGATCTCGGTGAAGCCCATCTTGACCAACTCGCGGAACATGGCCAGCTTGCGTACGGGGTCCATCGGGTCGATGAGGGCCTGGTTGCCGTCACGGAGGTCGACCGAGCACCAGGTCGGCGCCCGGTCGATGATGACGTTCGGCCAGGTGCGGTCCTCGAGGACGAGGGGTACCTGAGGCGAGTAGCGCTCGAAGGGCATCTTGCGCGGGGTTGCTGGTGTCGGTGGCACGGGGCTCTCCTTGGGTTCGGGCGTCGTGGGCGGGTCGGTCACGAGCGGCCGAAAACGACAACCGCCCCCTGACCGGGTCGGTGGGGGCGGGCGGACGTGGATATGTGCGCGTCCGCCCTACGTAAGCAGCCCGAGCAGGGGAAGCAGACGCATGGCGGAGGACATCGACGGAGAGACTACCCACGTCTCATCACCGTCCACAATCACCCGGCTCCGGTCGCCGGTAGGCTCAGCGGCACCATGACTGACCGACCTCCGCGCACCGGCGCGCGGCGTCGGGGCCGCGGAGGCGGTTCCGGCGGAAACTCCCCCCGGCGGCGACCCTCCCACCGAGATGACGGTGTCGAGGCCCGTACCGGCTCCCTGACCTCCAACTCGGCGCTCCCCCCAGTGGACCCGCCGACCGGTTTCGCCGATCTCGGTGTGCCGGAGCGAATCGACGTGGGTCTCGCCGCCTGCGGGTTCGCGACCCCCTTCGCCATCCAGACCGAGGCGATCCCGGTCGCGATGCGCGGCGAGGACGTGTGCGGTCGGGCCAAGACCGGATCCGGCAAGACGCTCGCGTTCGGGCTCCCGATGCTCGCCCGGATCGACGGGCGCGGCACGCCGGGCCGTCCTCTCGGTCTCGTGCTCGTCCCGACCCGCGAACTGGCGGTTCAGGTGGCTGAGGTGCTCGAGCCCGTCGCCACCCATGCGTCGATGCGGGTGCTCCCCGTGTACGGCGGCGCGAGTCGCGACGGCCAGATCGCCGAGCTCGACAAGGGTGTCGAGCTGGTGGTGGCCACCCCGCTCCGACTGATCGATCTCATCAAGTCCGGCGAGGTCGACCTCTCCGACGTCCAGATCGTCACCCTCGACGAGGCCGACCGCATGGCTGACGACGGGTTCACCCCGCAGGTCGAATGGATCCTCCGGCACTGCACCGGTCGCCGCCAGACGATGCTGTTCTCGGCCACGCTCGACGGCGATGTGGGTCACCTGATCCGCGCCTACATGACCGATCCGGTCGAGGTCGCCATCGACGCGGTGACCGACACGGTCGGCACCATGCACCATCTGTTCCTCGCCGTGCACCACATGGACAAGGCCCGTGTGGTCGGGTCCATCGCGCGCGGCATCCCGAAGGTCGTGGTGTTCTGCCAGACCAAGCGGCTCTGCGACAAGGTCGAGGGTGCCCTCGTCGACCTCGATGTGAACGCCGCGGCCATCCACGGCGACCTGTCGCAGGCGGCCCGCGAACGTGCGCTGCAGCGCTTCGCCGATGGTCGGCTCGCGGTGCTCGTCGCCACCGATGTGGCGGCCCGGGGAATCGACATCGATGACATCGGCGCGGTGGTCCACTACGACCCTCCCGGCGACGTGAAGGACTATCTGCACCGCTCGGGACGCACGGCGCGCGCCGGTCGTGACGGCTGGGCGGTCACCCTGGTCGAGTACAACCAGCACACCCAGGTGCGGGTCCTGCAGCGACTCCTCCGGTTGCCGTCGGTGAAGCCGATCGAGGTCTTCTCGAACGATGAGCGTCTCCTCGACCTCAGCCGGTTCGAGGGTGACGCCCCCACCACCTAGGGGTCGCGTGAGCCCCCGACCGCTCATCGCGGGCATCGCGTGCGCCTTCGTCGCGCTCGGTTGCGGTGGGGCTGATGGTGTTGACGACCTGCCGGCGGTGACCGCCCCGCCTCCGGTGACCCTGGCGCCGGTCGCCGGACCTGACCCCGACGAGGTGCCCGACGTCGAGCCGGTCCCGTTCGGTCTGCCCGAGGCGGTGGAGGTCGCGGTGCGGGTCTCGCCGGCCCGGGTGGCGACCCTGGTCTCGTTCTCTCCTCGTTCGGTCGAGTCGTCGACACTCGATCCCTTCGATGCCGTCGGGTCCTGCTCGGTCATCGAGGCGGCACCGGGACGCCCGTTCGAGGTGGTGGTTGCCGATCCGGATGAGGAGTCCTCGGTCCGGCTGGTTGCCGATGGCTCCGAACCGCTCCCGCCCGGTGCTCCGTCCGTCGAGGTGGGGGTCGAGGTGCGACTCCTCGGCGGACCGGTTCGGTTCGGTTCGGCGCGGGTGACCTTCGCGCGCGCCGGTGGCGCGGTCGACCAACGGTCGGGAACGGTGGTCGGTGCGACCGCCTCGGGACAGTCGATCTCGGCGGCCTTCACCTGCTCCGGTAGCCGACCCGAGGTGACCGTGGGCGAGGAGGCCGGCTACTCGATCCGGATGCGCGACGGCACGCGGGTCCGGACCGCTGCTGTCGTGGTGTCCGAAGCCGAGGGAATGGGATGCGCCGATCCGGTCGATGCCGACCGATCGGTCGTCGCCGTCTCGCCGGAGGGGGCGGCCACCGGTGGCGGTGGTGGAGTGCTGACGGTGACCTCGCGGCCGGGTCTGGCGACCGGGGCCTCCGCGCCGGGCGACGTGGTCGTCACCGTGCTCGGTCGCACGGTGGTGCTCGGTGACGCGGTGGTGACCCTGACGGGCCCGGGCACCGGGATCTTCGGCGGGGTCAGCGCCGACGGTGTGGTCGTGGACGGCGCCTGGCGCTGTCCGTCGGCCTGAGCCGGCTCAGCCGGGGAGCCAGGCCGGGCGGCTCGACTCGAATCGGTCGATCGAGTCGGCGTGGGTGAGGGTCAGGCCGATGTCGTCGAGCCCTTCGAGGAAGCGATGGCGTGTCGGATCGTCCATGGGGAACTCGACCGAGACCGCGGCCGCGGGCACCTCGACGAGTCGGCGCTCCATGTCGACGACGACGGCGGTCGACGGATCGGCTTCGATCGCGGACCAGATCGCCTCGACATGCTCGAGGGGCACGGCGGCGGGAACGAGCCCGTTCTTCGTGCAGTTGTTCCGGAAGATGTCGCTGAAGCTCGGCGCGATGACCGCGTCGAAACCGGCCTGCTGGATCGCCCAGACGGCGTGCTCACGGCTTGAGCCGACGCCGAACGACGGTCCGGCGACGAGGATGCTCGCGCCGGCGTATCGCTGGTCGTTCATGACGAATGCGGGGTCGTCGCGCCAGGTGGAGAACAGCCCCTTCTCGAAGCCGGTCCGCTCGACGCGCTTGAGCCACTCGGCCGGGATGATCTGATCGGTGTCGACATCGCTGCGCCGAAGCGGGACCGCGGTGCCGGTGATGACCCTGACTGCCTTCATGAGAGGTCCTCCGGGAGGGCGAAGTGGCCGGCGACAGCGGTCGCTGCGGCCACGGCCGGTGAGACGAGATGGGTGCGGCCGCCACGTCCCTGACGTCCCTCGAAGTTCCGGTTGCTCGTGCTGGCCGAGCGCTCGCCGGGGGTGAGCTTGTCGGGGTTCATGGCGAGGCACATCGAGCATCCCGGTTCGCGCCAGTCGGCTCCGGCGGCGCGGAACACCTCGTGGAGCCCCTCGGCCTCGGCCTCGGCCTTCACCCGGTGGGATCCGGGGACGACCATGACCCGTGGGACGGTCACGGCGCGTCCGCGCATCACCTCGGCGGCGGCCCGCAGGTCCTCGATGCGGCTGTTGGTGCACGAACCGATGAAGACGGTGTCGACCGAGATGTCGCGGATGGCGGTGCCGGGGGTGAGACCCATGTACTCGAGGGCGCGGCTCACCGTCTCCCGGGTGGTCGGGTCGGCGTAGTCCTCAGGGGAGGGGATGCGGTCGTCGATGGAGGCGACCTGGGCCGGGTTGGTCCCCCAGGTGACCTGCGGGTGGATGTCCGCGGCGTCGATGACGACCTCGGTGTCCCATTCGGCCCCCTCGTCGGTGACCAGGGTGGACCAGTCGGCGACGGCCGCGTCCCAGTCGGCGCCGGTCGGGGCGTGATCGCGTCCGCGGAGGTAGTCGAAGGTGGTCTGGTCGGGGGCGACGAGTCCGGCCCGGGCGCCCGCCTCGATCGACATGTTGCAGACGGTCATCCGGCCCTCCATGGAGAGGGAGCGGATCGCCGAGCCCCGGTACTCGATGACGTGACCGATACCGCCTCCGGTGCCGATACGTCCGATGATGGCGAGCACCACGTCCTTGGCGGTGACCCCGGGCCGGAGCTCCCCGTCGACGGTGACCGACATCCATCGGGGCCGTGACTGGGGGAGGGTCTGGGTGGCGAGCACGTGCTCGACCTCGCTGGTGCCGATGCCGAAGGCGAGAGCCCCGAAGGCTCCGTGGGTGGCGGTGTGGCTGTCGCCGCAGACGATGGTCATGCCGGGCAGGGTGCGTCCCTGCTCGGGGCCGATGACGTGCACGATGCCCTGGCCGGCATCGCCCATCGGGTAGTGGGTGATGCCGAACTCGGCGGCGTTGTGGCGCAGGGTGTCGACCTGCTTGGCGGAGATCTCGTCGGCGATCGGCTGGTCGATGTCGGCGGTGGGGACGTTGTGGTCCTCGGTGGCGACGGTGAGTTCGGGACGTCGGACGGTCCGGCCGCTGAGCCGCAGACCTTCAAAGGCCTGGGGGCTCGTCACCTCGTGCACGAGGTGGAGATCGATGTAGACGAGATCGGGCTCACCCGGGGTGGAGGCCACGAGGTGTCGGTCCCAGACCTTCTCGGGGAGTGTCTTCGGTCTCGTGTCAGCCATGGATGCTCGCTCTCTCGAACTCTCTGCGCGGTGGTCGGAGGCGTCGAAGCGTACCGGCGGTGATCACGGCCGACCCGGCGTTCACCAGACGCCGAGCAGTTCGATGATCGCGATGAGGTCGCGGCCGGCGGGAAGGCCGAGACCGGGTTCGCCGTCGGGTCCGAAGGCGAGATCGGGTGGCATGGTGACCGCCCGGGTGCCGCCGACGGTCATGCCGGTGAGGGCCTGTTGGAGCCCGGGCAGGGTATAGCCGTCCTCGAGGAGGATCTCGAGCGGTTCTCCGCGGTCCCAGGTGTTGAAGAGGGTCACGAGGTTGTCCCCGCGTACCAGCAGGAGGTGGGCGAGGGCGGTGTCACCGGTGTCTGCCGTCCGGCCCTCACCGGTGACCAGATCGTCGATGGTGAGCTCGAGGGCGCCGTCGGAGGCGGTGATGTCGGCGTCGACGGGGGCATCGGAGGCGACCGAGGGCGGCACGACCGCGTGGATGTCGACGATGAAGGTGAGGGCGTCGCCAGCCTTGATCGGCTCGCCGGGAGGGTTGTCGCCGTAGGCGAGGTCGGCGGGGATGTCGAGTCGAAGCTTCGAGCCGGGGGTCGCCCCGAGGAGTCCGGTGTCCCATCCCTGGATCACCTGGCCGGCGCCGACGGTGAAGCTGAGCGCCTGGCCCCGGGCGATGCTGGTGTCGAACAGGTCGCCGGTGAGGGTGATGACGCCGACGTAGTCGACCCAGACGGTGTCACCGGCCTGGGCGGCGCGTCCGGCACCGGTCGACAGCTCGGTGATGATGAGCTCGGTCGGGGCCTCCGCGAGCGGTTCGACCTCGAGCGGGTTCTCGCCGATGGTGGTGGTCGGTGCCTCCTCGCCGACGGCGGAGAGTTCGACGTCGGTGATGTCGGCCGCGTCCGCGTCGTCGCCGTCGGAACCGGAGCAGCCCACGAGCACCGCGACGGCGGTCAGTCCCGCGAGGAGCCGGGTGGTTCTCACCATGGCGAACACCGGGGGGACGCTAGCGGGACGCGATCTGTCGCCCGTCCAGCCACTCGGCCTCGTCCTGTCCGAGGGGTGTCGAGGGAGCGCTTCCCATGAAGGGCCAGAGCTCCTCGGCGATCCGCCGGTAGTTGCCTCGGGCGCCGAGCTCGCCGAGCAGGGCGTAGAGGCCGAGGTTGATGCGCTGGATGAACACGAAGGCGCGCGGAACCGTCGCGTACTGCGAGATCGGGCTCGAGCGGTCGAAGGTGTGACGGACGATGCTCGACGCGTAGGCGGGGGTCCAAGTCATCTCGCGGTCGGTGGAGACCGGTTCGTAGAAGTGTGAGAAGTAGTCGCCGACCTCGTCGGTGTCGACGGGGGCGTCGCCGAGGAGCATGCCGGCCTCCTCGAGCACGCTCCGGAACCCGGGAACGTCGTGCTCGACGGCCGCGAGTCGCACCATGGTCTCGAAGGTCTCCATCTCGGTCGGGTCGAACTCCTTCACGAGACCGAAGTCGAGGAAGGTGACCCGTCCGTCCCCGTGGAACAGGTAGTTGCCGGGATGCGGATCCCCGTTGAAGGCGCGCATGGTGTAGAGGCTCCGGAAGATGAAGCGGAAGATGGTCTCGGCGGCGCGGTCGCGCTCGGTCTGGTCCCAGGTGAGCAGTTCCGCCCAGGTGTGGCCGTCGACGAGTTCGGTCGTGAGCACCCGCGCGGTGGAGAGGTGGTCGACGACCTCGGGCACGTGGATGCGGGGGTGACCCCGGTAGAACTCGGCGAAGCGCCGCTGGTTGTCGGCCTCTCGCCGGTAGTCGAGTTCCTCGGTGAGACGCTCCTTGATCTCGGACACCATCTCGGCGGGGTCCAGCCCGCCGAATCCCTGGCGCAGGACCGTGCCCAACAGGTCGGCGTTCCGGAGGTCGGCTGAGATGGCCTCGTCGACCCCGGGGTACTGCACCTTGACGGCGACGGCGCGCTCCTGGCCGGTGCCCGGGTCGACGATGACCGCGCGGTGGACCTGCCCGATGGAGGCGGCGGCGATGGGTTCGGGGTCCCACTCGGTGAACACCTGGGCCGGAGGCGCGCCGAGTTCGCTCTCGATGACCGACTCGGCGAGCTCGGGCGACATGGGCGGGGCGTTCGACTGGAGCTGCGCGAGGGCGAGTCGGAGCGGCTCGGGGAGGCCCTCGTCGAGGTAGCTCGCCATCTGGCCGAGCTTCATGAGGGCGCCCTTCATCCGACCGAGCTCGTCGGCCACCTGCTGGGCGGTGGAGAGACGTCGCCGCTCGTCGAGTTCGATGCGCCGCTCGGTCGAGGCGAACACCTTCCGCGCGGCGGTGCCCGCGTAGGTGCCGCCGACGCGGGCGCCGAGGCGCGCCACTCGGGCGGAGCGCCCCATCCAGGACCGGGAGAGATCGGTTCGGGCCATGTCAGCCGGCGCTCACGATGCGGGAGGTGACCGAACCGATCGCGCGGATGAGGGTGGGGACGAACCGGTCCGCGTTGGCGACCACGGCGTCGTGCTCGCCGTCGACGCGGAAGGCCTCGGCACCGGGGATCTCGTCGAAGAGGCGGACCTGTCGCCGGAGCGGGACGACCGGGTCCCTCATGGTGACGACGACGGAGGTGGGGACGTCGATCTCGCCGAGCCAGTCGGTGGAGGAGAAGTTGCCGAGGGCCCGACCGGCCTCGAGGACCATCCGCCAGTCGTGTCGGGCGGCCTGAGCGACCGCCCACGGCCCCCAGGTCTCGGTCTTGCGGCGTAGGTACACCTGGTCGGAGATGCGGTCGCGGGCCTGGGTGGGGGTGACGCGCGCGAGGGCGGCGAGTCCGGTGAGTCCGAGGAACGACAGTCGTTCGTCGCGCCGTTCGGCGAAGTGCGGGGCGGTGGCGGCGAGAACGAGTCCGTCGACACGGTCCCGGTGTCGGCGCCAGGTGAGTTGGGCGATGGTTCCGCCCATCGAGTAGCCGACGGGGATGAAGGTGTCGATACCGAGGGCATCGGCGACGCGGGCGACGTCGTCGGCGCAGTCCTCGAGGCGGACGACGCGGCGGGTGCGGAGTCCGCTCCCATGTCCGCGCTGGTCGAAGGCGATGACGCGGACGTGTTCTCCGAGCGCTCGGTAGCAGGTGAAGAAGTTGATGTCGGCGCTGGCTGTCCAGCCGTGGATGAGGATGACGGCGGGAGCGCCCTCGGGGCCGGGGACCTCGCGGACGTCGACCTCGCCGAGGCCGGCCAGTTCGACCGGGGTGGCCGGGGGCAGTTCGGGTGCCGGCGGCTCGCCGTCGACGGCGTCGTCGACGCTGCTGTCGGTGTCGTCGGCGGTGGTGCTCACGTTGCTCCGGGGGTCAGATCTCCTCGATGGAGAGGATCTCGATGCGCAACCTCCCGTTGGGGGCCTCGTATTCCACGGTCTGACCGGCGGTGGCCTCGGCCTCGGCGAGCGCGGCGCCGAGCGGGGAGGTGGGCGTCATGACTTCGACGTCGTCGCGTCCGAGGGTGATGACCTCCTCGGGGTCGCCGACCACGTACTTCTCGGCGTCGTCGGGGGAATCACCCTTGTAGACGATGGTGTAGACGCGCAGCGACTCGGTGATCTCAGCGTTCTCGAGGAGGTGCTCGAGCTGACGGATGCGACCCTCCATGTGCCCCTGCTTGTCCTTGGCGGCGTGATAGCCGGCGTTCTCGCGCAGGT
>RGGX01000002.1 GCA_010024485.1 Actinomycetota bacterium
CGCACTGGCGTTCTGTCTTCTCTTCCGTTTTCAAGGAGCCGAAGCTCTGGCACATCCGGCGGACCGGCTAGGTGCCCTCTGGGCACATCCGTCCCAGAGGCGACTGCGTACGCTACTGCCCCGGTGTGACGGCAACAACCCCGATATCAGGAAAAAACCCGCACCAGATGGTGTGACTTGCGTCCCTTCTGGAGCAACAGACGCTCGCCGGGAAGGCGGTCCACCGTCGACAGCGCCTCGCCGGCCTCGATGACGGTGCCGTTGCACCGGAATCCCCGCCCCTCAAGGGTCCGGCGGGCATCACCGAGGCTCGAGGCCAGTCCGATCCGCACCAGGAGCGACGGAACGTCGTCGAGGTCTCCCACCGACACCTCGCTGGAGTCGATCTCGGATCCGACCACATCGAGGGCCTCCCCGGAGGCCTCGCGGGGGTCCTGGCCGAAGAGCACCGCGGCGGCGGCACGGGCAGCATCGGCGGCCCCCTCCCCGTGCACCAGCGCGGTGAGCTCGTCGGCCAGGGTGCGCTGCGCCTGCCGCTCATGCGGGGCCTGCTCGTGCGCCTCCATGACCTCGGCGATCTCACCGAGGGGCCGAAGCGAGAAACGGAGGAGCCGATCGCGAACATCGGCGTCATCGGTCTGCAGCCAGAACTGGCGGAAGCGGTACGGCGACGTCCGCTCGGCATCGAGCCACACGGCTCCCGACGCCGTCTTGCCGAACTTGGAACCATCGGCCTTCGTGAGCAGTGGCCAGGTCAGTCCATGGGCGGACCCACCCGAGGTACGCCGCACCATGTCGATCCCCGCGGTGATGTTCCCCCACTGATCGCTCCCGCCCATCTGCAGTTCGACGCCGTGAGCGTCGTGCAGATGCCGGAAGTCGTTCGCCTGCAGGAGCATGTAGCTGAACTCGGTGTACGAGAGGCCGACCTCGCCGGCCAGGCGAGACTTCACCGAGTCCTTGGCGAGCATCTGACCGATCGTGACGTGCTTGCCGACATCGCGAAGGAACTCCAGCACCGTCACCGGTGCCGTCCACTCGGCGTTGTCGACCAGGGTCGCCGGGTTGCCCTCCGCGCCGAAGTCGAGGAGGCGCTCCAACTGCGCCTTGATCGAGGCGACGTTGTGGTCGAGTTCCTCGCGTGTGAGCAGGTTGCGCTCCTCGGAGCGGCCGCTCGGGTCGCCCACCATGCCGGTAGCGCCCCCGGCCAGGGGGAACACCCGATGACCGGCGTCCTGGAAACGACGGAGACCGATCTGACCGAGGAGATGTCCGACGTGCAGCGAATCAGCCGTCGGATCGAAGCCGACGTAGACGCCGATCGGACCCGATGCCAACCGGGCGCGCAGCGCATCTCGGTCGGTCGAGTCGTGCACCAGACCGCGCTGCTCGAGCTCGGAGATCAGATCCATCCTCTGATCTTGCCATGAGCGGCTCACCGTCGACATGCCGCTGAGGGTTACCCTTCGCCCATGGCGGAGTCCACCGCGGATCTCGCGGCCCTCTTCGACCGCTTCGCCGATGAGATCGGTCGCGCCGCCCCCACCTACGGGACCATCTGCCGAGGTGTCGCCACCGAGGCCGGGGTCCTGTCGATCCTCGATGGGGTTCCCGACCCGCAGCGGCGACCGGTGCTGCTCCTCGCCGCTGTGCACCACCTCCTCCTCGACGCCCCCGACGAGCCGCTGGCCGACCACTATCCGTCGATCTCCGGCCGGCCCGGCGACGGCGATCCGGTAGCGGCGTTCATCGAGTTCTGCGGCCGACGTCGAGCCGAGATCGTGGAGCTCGTGTCGTCGAGGAGCACACAGACGAACGATGTCGGCAGAGCAACGCTGGTGCGGATCGCCCTCCCGAGCACCGACCCACCGGCGAGAGCGCCCCTCGGCCTGATCGACCTCGGCACCAGTGCCGGCCTCAACCTCCACCTCGATCGCTTCTCCTACCGCTACCACGACGAGGGCGGTGCGGAGGTGGTGCTCGGCGACGGTTCACCCTCGCTGGACTGCCTCGTGCGCGGTCGCTCCGTCAGCGAGGTCGCCCCGTCGAGCCCGGTCGACATCGGCCTCCGCATCGGGATCGACCCCAACCCGATCGACACCTCCGACCCGGACCAGGCTCGATGGCTCCAGGCGTGTGTCTGGGCCGACCAGGTCGAGCGACTGGCGCGCCTCCAGGTGGCGCTCGACACCGTCGCCGGCTATCGACACGAGGCCCTCATACTCCGCGGCTCGGGTCCCGACCGTCTCGAGGAGGCCGTCGCCGAGTCCCGCGCGGCCCGCTGCCATCCCGTCGTCATCAACACCTGGAGCTTCACCTACTACGAGGGGCCGGAACGCGTGCGGCAACTCGACATGCTCGACCGACTCGGCGCCGAGGGGGACCTCACCTGGATCTTCCTCGAGGCGCCGAACGAGACCCCAGAGTTGCCCTGGGGGGCGGTCGACACCTCGACCTCGCTGTCGGTGCTGCGCCGTATCGACTACCGGTCGGGACTGCGCGACGAGACCACCATCGGCATCGCGCACCCCCACGGGCGGTGGCTGGACGCGATGGACCGCTGAGACCGGGGCGCGCTCAGACCTGACGGGCGAAGGCGATCACAGCGTCGGCGAGCATCTGGACCGCGATGGCGGCCAGCAGGAGACCCGCGATTCTGCTGAGCAGCAGGATCCCGGAGTTCCGCAGCACCCGGATCAGCAGACCGGAGAAACGCATGGCCAGGTACACGGCCACCAGGACACCGAGCACCGCCAGGGCGATCAGTCCGCGGTCACCGGCCCCGTCGGCCCGCCCCACAAACACGATCGTGGCGACGATCGCCCCGGGTCCGGCGAGGAGCGGTGTCCCGAGGGGGACCATGGCGACACCGACGTGGTCATCGGGGTCGAGGGCGTCGGCCTCATCGCTCTCGGAGCCGGTGAGCAGCTCGAGGGCCACGAGCAGCAGCAGCAGGCCACCCGCTCCCTGCAGGGCTGGCACGGAGACGTCGAGGTAGTCGAGCACCTGTCGGCCGATGATGGCGAAGGCGCCGATCACCGCCGCCGCGGTCGCCACGGCCACCAGCGCGGCCCGATTGCGTGAACGGGGCGAGAGTCGACGGGTGACCGACAGGAAGATCGGCACGTTGCCGACCGGATCCATGATGACGAGCATCGTCACCAGGACCTCGGTGAACAGGCGAGCGTCGCTCATGCCCTCTGCCCCGCCCGACGGCCTCGATCGGTCTCCAGACGCTGCATGAGCCGGGCGTGCTGCTCACGGCAGGCCGCGGGCGAGCCACCCCCGCGGGAGGTCCGCATCGAGGCGCCGTTGAGCCCACCGAAGAAGGCGCGCACCTCCTCGCCGAGATCGGCGGCAGCGAGATCAGCGAGCGATCCCTCCCCGCCGAGATGGCGTCGAACCAGGGCGCCGACGGTGGCGTGGGCCTCGCGGAAGGGATGTCCGGCCCGCACCAGGAACTCGGCCAGATCGGTGGCAGCGAGCACCTCGGCGCCGGACGCGGCATCCATGGCCTCGGGCGCGAACTCCGCGGTCGCGATCATCCCGCCGATGGCCGAGAGCGCGAGCACCACCTGGTCGACGGCGTCGAAGAGGGGTTCCTTGTCCTCCTGCAGATCCCGGTTGTAGGCGAGCGGGAGACCCTTGAGCGTCGCGAGCAGGCCGGTGAGGTGGCCGATGAGGCGCCCGGACTTCCCGCGGGCCAGTTCGGCGATGTCGGCGTTCTTCTTCTGCGGGAGCATCGAGGAGCCCGTCGCGTAGGCATCGTCGAGTCGCGCGAAGCCGAACTCCTCCGAGGTCCACAGGACCCACTCCTCTCCGATCCGCGAGAGGTGGACGCCGAGCAGGGCCAGGTCGAACAGGGCCTCGGCCACGAAGTCGCGGTCGCCGACGGCATCGAGGGAGTTGTCGAACACCGCGGCGAAGCCGAGTTCACGGGCCGTGAACTCCGGGTCGATGGGCAGCGACGTACCGGCCAGGGCGCCCGCACCCAGCGGGGAGACATCGGCCCGGGTGATCGTCGAGAGGAGCCGGTCCACGTCGCGCGAGAGCGCCCAGGCGTGAGCCATCAGATGGTGGGACAACGAGACGGACTGGGCTCGCTGCAGGTGGGTGTAGCCGGGGAGCGTGACATCGAACGTCTGGGCTGCCCGGGAGGCCAGCACCTCCTGCAGGGCGAGCACGCCGTCCACCACGTCGGTCAGGGCCTCCCGAGTCCACAGACGGAGGTCGGTCGCCACCTGGTCATTGCGACTGCGGGCGGTGTGCAGCCGAGCGCCGGCCTCTCCGGCCAACTCGGTCACCCGGCGCTCGACAGCGGTGTGGATGTCCTCATCGCTCGGCAGGAACTCCAGGGTTCCCTCGGCAAGCTCGGTCTCCACCCGGTCGAGTGCCTCGATCACGAGATCGCCGTCCTCGCTCGACATCAAGCCGGCGCGCACCAGACCCGCGACATGGGCGCGGGACCCGCGAACGTCCTGGGGCCCGAGCCGACGATCGAACGGCAGGCTCACCGTGTAGGCCATGAGGGCCTCCGCGGGGCCGCCCTCGAAACGCCCGTGCCAGAGGGTCGAACCGTTGCTCATCTCCCCCGCTCCTCGTTCGAGCTGTCGAGTCCCGCGAGCTCGCGCAGGGTGTCCGCGAGCAGCGCTCCACCGATCTCCTCCGATGCCACGCAGAGCATCGTGTCATCTCCGGCCACCGTCCCGATGAGACCCTCGACACCGCTGCGGTCGAGGGCGGAGGCGACGACGTGGGCGCACCCCGGAGGAGTGCGCACCACGACGAGCGAACCCGAGCAGGTCACCTCGGCCACCCACTCCCCCATGACCCGTCTCAACTGGTCGAGCGGGGCGACCCGATCGGGAACGAACGCCGGGAGGGCGTAGATCGACTGGCCCGAGGACGAGCGGATCTTGATCGCGCCGATGTCGTCGAGGTCGCGCGAGACGGTGGCCTGGGTGGCCGAGATGCCCTCGGTGGAGAGCTGCTCGACGAGTTGGGCCTGGCTGACGATCTCGGTGCTCTCGATGAGCCGCGTCACCGCCTGCTGACGGCGGGCCTTGGCGCTCATCGCACACCGACCAGGTGCGCGAGCAGTCCCCGGGCGGCGTGCATCCGGTCGTGGGCCTGGGTGATGACCCGGCTCCGGGGACCGTCGAAGACATCAGCTGAGACCTCGAGCCCGCGGTAGGCGGGCATGCAGTGCATGAACACCGCGTCGTCAGCGGCGAGGGAGAAGAGCTCGGCATCGACGGTGTAGTCCGCGAAGGCCGCCCGACGGGTAGCGGCGTCGTCCTCCTGACCCATCGACACCCAGGTGTCGGTGTGGACGGCGTGGGCCCCCTCGACCGCGCTCGCCGCCGCGTCGCTCTGGGAGATCGCGCCGGCGCCGAGGAGCGACAGGCGATCGAGTTCGGCGTCGGATGCGTCGTAGCCCGCCGGGCAGGCGAGCCGAACGTCCATCCCGGACATGAGCGAGACCTCGGCCAGGGAGCGCGCGACGTTGTTGTAGTCACCCACCCAGGCGACCACCCTGCCGGTCAGGTCGCCGAACTCCCGCGTCATGGTGAGCACGTCGGCGAGGGCCTGCATCGGATGGGAGTGATCGGACAGGAGATTCACGACCGAGGTCACGGCAGCCGCGCGCATCCGCTTGAGATGGCCATGGTCGAACACCCTCGCCGCGACGATGCGGTGGTAGCCGGCCAGCACCCGGATCACGTCCTCGACCGGCTCACGTGAATCGAGGCCGACCTCCTCACCACGGGTGTAGACGGGATGTCCACCCAATTGGCTGACCGCCATCTCCATCGAGTGCCTCGTCCGGTTGGAGGGCTTCTCGAAGACGAGGGCGACCCCGTCACCCTCGAGGGGTCGACCGAGGTCCCCCACCGGCCGGAGAGCCAGGTCGACGACCGATGCGAGGCCCTCCGGGCCGAGGTCGGTGATGTCGAGCATCGACGGGTGCTCACTCATGGCCAGCACCTCCAGGGACCTGGTTCGCGATCGCGGCGGCGAGAATCCCGGTCGCCTCCTCGATCTCGTCGACGGTCACCGTGAGCGGGGGCGCCAGACGGATCGTCGAGGCGTTCACAGCGTTGACGATCAGACCGTTCTCGAGACAGTCCGCGGCGACATCGCCGGCCACGATCCCATCGGCGAGCCCGACACCGAGCAGCAGCCCGGCCCCCCGCACACCGGTGATCCCCGGAGTCCCGGCGAGGCGCGAGCGGATCTCATCCCCGGCGGCGATCGCCATGGCCGGGGCGTCGAGGCGCAGCATCTCGTCGATCACCGCGTTGACCGCCGCGGTGGCGAGCGCGGTACCGCTGAAGGTGCTGCCGTGGTCACCCGGGGAGAACGAGGCGGCGATCGGGGTCGGTGCCCAGCAGGCGCCGACCGGCATCCCGTTGCCCATCCCCTTCGCCATGGTGACGACATCGGGAGAGATCGAGGCGTGCTCGAAACCGAACCACCGTCCGGTCCGGGCGAAACCGGTCTGCACCTCGTCGACGATCATGAGCGCGCCGGTGGCGTCGCAGAGCTCTCGGATCCCGCGCAGGTACCCCTCAGGAGCCGGCTGCACTCCTCCCTCTCCCTGGATCGACTCGATCAGGACCGCGGCGACGGAGCCGTCGACCGCGGTCGCCATGGCGTCGAGATCTCCCCATTCGACCTGCCGGAACCCCTCGGGCATGGGTTGGAACGGTTCGTGCTTCGAGGGCTGGCCGGTCGCGGCGAGGGTCGCGAGCGTCCGCCCGTGGAAGGACCCGAGAGCGCTCACCACGGTGTGGCGTCCCCGTCCACCGTGCCGGCGGGCGAGCTTGATGGCGCACTCGTTCGCCTCGGCCCCGGAGTTGGTGAAGAAGATCTGTCCGTGGCTTCCCGTCGCCTCGGCGAGAAGGGCGTCGATCCGCTGGGCGGCCTCGGTGGCGACCGGGTTCGCGAAGAAGTTCGAGACATGGACGAGCGTGCGGGCCTGTTCCGCGATGGCGTCGGCGACGCGCTCGTTGGCGTGCCCGAGCGAGACGACCGCGATACCGGAGAGGAAGTCGAGGAGGCGGCGACCCTCGCTGTCCCACACCTCCGTCCCCTCACCGCGGACGATCATCCTCGCCGGGGGGCCGAACACCGGCATGAAGGGGCAGTGCGCTGTCCCCTCGGTCGTGAACGCGTGCCCAGTCATGACTCCCCCTCCGTCTGGTCCTCGACCATCGTTCCGATCCCCTCGACCGTCAGCAGTTCGAGCAGCAGGACGTGCTCGATCCGGCCGTCGAGGATGTGCGCCCGGCGCACCCCGTTGCGGACGGCGTCGACACAACTGGTGACCTTGGGGATCATGCCGCCGGCGATGGTGCCGTCCGCCATCAGGGCCTCGAGCTCCGCCGGGTTGGTCTGGCGGATCAGACTCTCGGCGTCGTCCAGGTCGCGACGCAGGCCCTCCACGTCAGTGAGGTACACGAGCTTCTCCGCCCCGAGGGCGACCGCCACCTCGCCGGCCACCGTGTCGGCGTTGATGTTGTAGGCCTGTCCGTTCACATCGGTGCCGACCGTGGCGACCACCGGGATGAACTCCTCCTCGATCAGCCGGTTGAGAACCGCCGGGTTGATGCTCACGACATCACCGACGAACCCGAGTTCGGGGTCGCGGGCCTCCGCCCGGATGAGCCCACCGTCCTCGCCGCTCACCCCGACGGCGTAGTCGCCGTGCACGTTGATGGCGGCGACGATCTGCGGATTGACCTGTCCGATCAGCACCATGCGGGCGATGTCGACGGTCTCGGCGTCGGTCACCCGGAGTCCGTTCCTGAACTCCGTCTCCTTGCCGAGGCGCGACATAAGATCGCTGATCTGCGGCCCACCGCCGTGCACCACTACCGGCCGCATGCCGACGAGACGCATCAGCACGATGTCGCGGGCGAAGACGTCGAGGGCGTCGTGGTCGGAGGTCCCGGCGAGAGCGTTGCCGCCGTATTTGACCACGACGACCTTTCCGGCGAACCGTCTGATGAAGGGCAGGGCCTCCACGAGGGTGGCGGCCCTGCCGGCTGCGTCTCCGATCACGGCGCCACTCCGATCCTGCTGAGGCCCGCGGTCTCCTCGAGACCGAGGGCGACGTTCGCGGCCTGGACCGCGCCTCCCGACGCGCCCTTGGCGAGATTGTCGATGGAGCTCACCACGATGACCCGGCCGGTGCGCTGATCCACGCGGGCGGTCAGGTGCACCGCGTTGCTGCCGACGGTCGACCCGGTGGCCGGGATCCGGTCGGCGACGGACACGAACGGCTCACCGGAGTAGGCGTCGTCGAGCGCGGTGAGCGCGTCGTCGGTGGTCAGGGCCGCATCGATCGGGGTCGCGTAGCAGGTGGCCAGGATCCCTCTCCTCATGGGGACGAGATGCGGGGTGAAGAGCAGTTGGGCACCGATCTCCTGCTCCATCTCGGGTGTGTGACGGTGGTTCACCAGGCCATAGGCCGTCATGCTCTCGGCGATGGTGGTGAAGGCGTAGGCGTGGTCGGCGCGCCGGCCGGCTCCGGTCAGGCCGCTGGCCGCGTCGACGATGATCCCGCGGTCCTCGACGAGACCACCGGCCACCAGGGGCCGAAGCGCGAGGACCGCCGCCGTCACGTAGCAGCCCGGGGTGGCGATGAGCCGCGCTCCCCTCAGCTGGTCGCGGTACACCTCGGGCAGGCCGTACACGGCCCGCTCCAGCAACTCGGGCTGGCTGTGCTCGAAGCCGTAGTAGGTGGGGTACGCCGAGGTGTCGGTGAGACGGAAGGCAGCCGACAGGTCGACGACGCATCCCACCTGGTCCACCAGCTGCGGCGCGAGTTCGAGTGAGGCCTCGTGAGGGAGGCAGAGGAACACCAGGTCCAGACCCCGAAGCGCATCGACGTCGACCGCCGAGAACGATTCGGAACCGTGCGCGAGCACCAGAGAGGGATGCATGTCGGCAATGCCACTGCCCGCCGAGGCATCCGCGCTGGCGGAGACGAGTTCAAGGTCGGGGTGGGCATCGACGATGCGAAGGAGCTCGACCCCGGTGAATCCGGAGGCTCCCACGACGGCGGTTCTCAACATTCGCATGATGATACGCGTCTATGCATACTCATCCAACATGACACCGGCGCGCCCACCGGACAGACTCTTCGAATGGCCCCGACCCGGACGGCAGGACGACTCCTCGTCGCCACCCCTCCCCTGGTGGACGCCAACTTCGACCGCAGCGTCGTGCTCATGGTCGACCACGACGAGGAGGGCGCCGTCGGCGTCGTGCTCAACCGACCCGGCGCGCAGTCCCTCCCCGAGCCGCTCGACCGCTGGGGGGACCTGCTCTCCCCTCCCACTGTCCTGTTCCACGGAGGGCCCGTCTCTCCGGAGGCCCTCCTCGCCCTCGGCTCCGCGCGGAACCGCGACTCGGAGACGGCGCTCATCGCCGGACACATCCGATCGGTCGACCTCAGCGCGGACCCGGTCCTCGCGGGCGCCGACCTCAACGGGGTCAGGGTCTTCTCCGGCTACTCCGGTTGGGGCGCCGGCCAACTCGAGGGCGAACTCGCCGCCGGAGCGTGGATCGTGGTCGATGCCGTCGACGGCGACCTTCTCGATGACGACCCGGACACGCTGTGGCGGCGGGTCCTGCGTCGCCAGACGGGTCGCGTCTCCTGGCTGGCCGACGTCCCCGACGACCTGAGCGCGAACTGAGGCCGTCAGCGGAGGGTGGCGCCGATGCGCTCGGCCCCGTCCACGCAGGCCTGGCGGATCGTGGCGATGTCACCGTCGGTGAGGCTGCCGGTCGGATCCTGCAGTCGGAGCCGGTAGGCGAGACTCCGTCGACCGTCGCCGAGGGAGTCCCCGCGGAACACGTCGAAGAGGTCGAGGGACACCAGGCGGGATCCGGCTCCCTGACGGAGCGCCTTGGTCAGCCGCTCGGCGGGGACCTCGTCGTCGAGCAGAAAGGCGAGATCGAGATCACTGCTCGGCGTGCGCGCCACCGCGGTGGCGCCCACGACCTTCTCGGACCGGGCCAGCAGCACATCGAGCCTCACCTCGAGCACCGCGACGCGCTCGCTCACCTCGAACGCCGCGAGAACCGCGGGGTGCACCTCGCCGACGACCCCGAGGAGATCTCGACCCGCGCGCAGGGTTGCCGAACGGGTGGGATGCATCCCCTCCCCCGGCGACGACTGGTCGAGTTGGGCTCCGACCCCCAGTGCCGCGCAGACCTCGTCCCAGACCGCCACGGCCGCTGGGGCCTCACAGCCGGCCAGCACCACGGCGAGCACCTCCTGCTCATCGGGCAGCTCCTCCTCCGACGGCGGATAGGTGTGGCCGATCTCGAAGAGGGCGACGCCCTCCCGGCGGTGCGACTCGTTGTATGACAGCGCCTTCAGCAGTCCCGGACGCAACGAGGTGCGCAGGGCGCTCTCCTCGACCGCGAGCGGGTTGGTGATCGACAGGTGCGGCCCCGACAGCCCGGCGCGCTCCAGTTCGTCAGGGGCCAGGAAGGGGTTCGGCATCGCCTCGGACACGCCGAGCCCGACGAGCACCTCCCTCACCCGACGACGCCGACGCTGGGCCGGGGACAGGTGCCCGAAGACATCAGCGCGCGGGACCGTGCGCCCGATGTTCTCGTAACCGTGCAGCCGGGCCACCTCCTCGACGACGTCGATCTCCGCGGCGCAGTCCGGCCGCCAGCTCGGAAGCGAGACCTCGAGACCCGCCTCGACCGGGACCGAGTCGAAGCCGATGGCGGCGAGCATCCCGGTCACCCGGTCGGGGTCCAGAGAGGTGCCGAGGACCCGGTCCAGGACCGATCCCCGCAGTACCGCCGTGCGGGTCTGCTCCGGAAGGGATGCGGACCGCTCGTCGGCACCGCCGGCGTGCGCCACGAGATCGGGACACGACTCCGACAGCAGGGCGATGAACCGACCGACGGCGGCGGCGATGACATACGGGTCGACTCCGCGCTCATAGCGGGCCGAGGCCTCGCTGCGGAGCCCGTGACGCGCCGCGGTCTCCATGACCCCCCGTGGCGTGAACCAGGCGGTCTCCAGCGCGACGACCGTTGTCGACTCGGAGATCTCGCTGTCGAGCCCACCCATGACCCCGCCGAGTCCGATGGGCCGGTCCTCCCCGTCGCAGATGAGCAGATCGGCGGCATCGAGGGTCCGCTCGACACCGTCGAGGGTCGTCAGGCGCTCACCGTCGGAGGCGAGGCGCACCCTGATCGACTCGCCGGCGAGCTGCTCGAGGTCGTAGGCGTGGTTCGGCTGACCGAGCTCGAGCATCACCAGGTTGGAGACGTCCACCACGTTGTTGATCGGACGCATCCCGGCGGCGCTCAGTCGCTGACGGATCCATGCGGGACTCTCGGTGACCCGCACCCCGGAGAGCACGGTGGTGGTGAATCGCGCGCAGCGGTCCCCCGCGATGATCTCGACGGGAACGGACCGTGGCGCGCCGAGGCGTTCCGAGACCATCGTGGGCATGGCGATGTCGAAACCCCGCCGCGCGGCGAGGTCGCGGGCCACGCCGAGGTGACTCCAGCAGTCCGGCCGGTTGCGGGTGACGTCGAGGTCGAAGAGGACGTCGGGCCGCGTGCCGAGCACCTCGGTGTAGGGAAGCCCCGCGTCGGCCGAGCGGTCGAGCAGCAGGATGCCGCCGTCATCATCGTTGACACCGAGTTCCACACCCGAGCACAGCATCCCCTCGGAGTCGATACCGAGGATGCCGCGACGCTCGATCGTCCGACCGTCGGGCATGGCGGTGCCGAGGGTGGCCAGCGGCACCAGGTCACCGGCCCCCATGTTGGAGGCTCCGCACCACACGTGACGCTCCTCCCCGTCGCCGGCGTCCACCCAGACCCGACGAACCTTCGCGGCGTCGGGATGGGTCTCGACACGGAGCACGCGGGCGGAGACGACCCCGTCGACCCCGCGACCGGTGGGGACGACCTCCTCGACCGCCAGACCGAGCGAGGTGAGGTCGGAGGCGATCGCGGCGACGGCCTCGGCGTCGTCGACATCAGCGAAGTGGGCGAAATCGTTCAGCCAGGAGAGCAGGATCTTCACAGCATCACCTCAGAACTGCTCGATGAAACGGATGTCGTTGACGTACATGTCCCTGATGTCGGCCACCCCGTGGCGCATGACGGCCATGCGATCGATGCCGAAGCCGAAGGCGAACCCGCTCCACTCCTCGGGATCGAGGCCCCCGGCGCGGATGACCTCGGGGTGCACCATGCCGCACCCCCCGAGCTCGAGCCAGGAGCCGTCGGGGCGTTGGATGTCGAACTCGGCCGACGGCTCGGTGAACGGGAAGTAGGACGGTCGGAGCCGGGAGGTGAACCCCGATCCGAAGAAGGCCTTGGTGAAGGCCTCGATGGTGCCGGCCAGGTCGGTCATCGAGATCCCGCGGTCGACCACCAACCCCTCGATCTGGTGGAAGACCGGCATGTGGGTGGCGTCGGGGGTGTCGCGCCGGAACACCCGACCCGGAGCCACCACATAGATGGGGGGCTCCTGGGTCAACATGGTGCGGATCTGTACCGGGGAGGTGTGGGTGCGCAACAGGGTCGACCCGGCGGACCCGCCCGGGGGGACGTGATCGACGAACAGGGTGTCGAACTCGCCACGGGCGGGATGACCCTCACCCATGTTCAACGCCTCGAAGTTGTGCCAGTCGGTCTCCACCTCGGGGCCCTCGGCGACACTGAACCCGAGCCCGAGGAAGACGTCCTCGAGGCGCTCCCAGGCCTGGGTGACGATGTGGAGGTGCCCACGGCTGCCGGCGTGGCGGTGCTCGGTCAGATCGAGTCGCTCGTCGGCGATGCGGGCGTCGATCTCGGCGTCGCCGAGTGAGGCGCGACGCTCGTCTGCCGCCTCCTCGACCGCCGCGCGTGCGGCGTGCATGCTGGCACCAGCCTGTTTACGCTCGTCGGGGTCGCCGATGGAGCCGAGCCCCTTCTTCAGCGTCGCCAGGGTGCCCCGCTTGCCGAGGTGATCGGCGACCACCTGATCGAGGTCGGCCACGGAGCCAGCCGTCCGAATGGCCTCGAGGGCTGCGTCCCGCGCCCGGTCGATGTCCTGTGTCATGTCGTCTCCCTCATCCGCCGACGACGGTCGGCCCTACCTCGGTCCCGGTCTCCCCGTGTGGCTTGGGGCATGACCCGGTCTCGACCGATCAGTATCCCCGAGTGAGCCACCCGGGGCGCGGAAATCGACGGTTCGAGGGCGCGCCGGACATGGCCTCGAGGCTAGCGGTCAGTCGAAGCGCGAAGCACCTCACAGCAGGCCGCGGCCCTGCGCGACCGTGAAGCACAGGATCGAGGACGCCATCGCCACGTTCAGGCTCTCGGCCCGTCCACCGTGGGCGATTCGAACCCAGCCGTCGACCGGGGCGTCCGGGTCGACCCCGTGGGCCTCGTTGCCGAGCACCAGTGCCAGCCGATCCGGGCCCGCCCAGTCGGTGTCGACGTGCGCTGACCCCCGATGGGATGAGCTCGCGATCAGGGTGAACCCGGCCTCGCGCAGCGCGTCGAGCGGCATCTCGGACACCGGCACGTGGAACCTCGAGCCTGCGGAGGCCCGAACCACCTTCGGCGACAGATCGTCCACCGTGCCCGGGGTGACGACCACGGCATCGAATCCAGCGGCCTCCGCCGAGCGGATGACGGTCCCGAGATTGCCGGGATCGGAGAGTCGGTCGGCGACGAGGACCGTCGACGAGTCGGCCACCGACGTCGGTTCCGGTACCGCGAACAGCGCGACGTGCGGCCGAGCGCTCTCGGTGGACACCACTCGGTCGAGCACGCCCTCCGCGACCGCGTGGACCGTACCGTTCGTCACCGGTACGGCGCCCGCGGCCACGAACTCCTCCTCGCACCTCCACCGCGCGGACAGGGCCTCACGGATGAGGACCTCCCCCTCCACCACGATGAGACCGCTCGAGCGGCGTTCGGACCGTTCAGCGACGAGACGCCGCAGCCTCTGGATCCTCGGGTTGCGGAATCCGATCGCGGATTCCGATGAGGGATCGGACGAGCCGATCCCCGCGCTCACAGAGCGGCCTTGGCCTGCTCCACGAGGGCACCGAAGGCCGCCGGGTCGGTGACGGCGAGATCGGCGAGGATCTTGCGGTCGACCTCGACCCCAGCAGCGGACAGCCCCGCGATGAAGCGGGAGTAGTTCATGTCGTGCTGACGGCATCCGGCGTTGATCCGCTGGATCCACAGACGACGGAACTCGCCCTTCTTTGCCCGGCGGTCGCGGAAGGCGTACTGCCCGCTCCGCATGACCTGCTCGTTGGCCGCCCGGAAGGAACGGCTCTTGTTGCCGTAGTAACCCCGAGCCTGCTTGAGAACCTTCTTGTGCCGCTTCTTGGCGGCGACTCCGCGCTTGACGCGTGCCATGTCACATCTCCTTGATCGTGTCGTTCGTCGTCCGGGTAGTCGAGCGTCAGCGCTCCGCGAGGAGTCGCTTGATGTTCCGCTCGTCCGAGGGGTGGACGTCAACATCACCGTCGAGACGACGGGTCCTGGTGGACGGCTTCTTCTCGAACAGGTGCTGGCGCATCGCCTGCTGGCGGCGCAGTTTGCCCGAACCGGTCTTCTTGAACCGCTTCGCGGCGGTCTTGCTCGTCTTCATCTTCGGCATCGTGTTGCTCCTAGCTCTCTTGTCCTTCACTCACGATCTCTGTGTCACTCGGGGCCTCGGTGTCCGGAGCCTCGGGCTCGGTGCCCGCCTGCTCCAGTTCGCGGGCCTCGGCCTCCTCGGCCTCCTTGGCCTTGCGCGCCGCCTCGGCCGCCTTCTTGTCGGGGGACATCACCATCGACATCGAACGTCCCTCGAGTCGCGCCTGGCTGTCGATCTTGCCGAGCGGGCCCACGACCTCGATCACCTGGTCGAGGATCCTCGTTCCGAGCTCCGGGTGCGCCATCTCGCGTCCGCGGAACTGGAGGGTGACCTTGACCTTGTGGCCGTCGTCGAGGAACTCGATCAGGTGCCGGACCTTGGTGTCGAAGTCACCCTTGCCGATCTTCGGCCGGAACTTGACCTCCTTCACCGAGACCTGGGTGGACTTCCGCCTCGACTCCTTGGCCTTCTGGGCCTCCTCGTAACGGAACTTCCCGTAGTCCATGATCCGGCAGACCGGCGGATTCGCCGATGGGGCCACCTCGACGAGGTCGAGATCGAGGCCCCTGGCCATCCGCAGCGCCTCGGGAACCGGTTGGATACCGAGCTGGTCCCCATCGGGACCGATGAGGCGGACCTCACGGGCGCGGATCCGGTCGTTGATCCGGTGTTGATCGCTCTTCGGCGGTGCTATGACGTGACTCTCCTGTGCAAGGGCTGTGGCCTCCCGGGTGTGCGTGGCGAAGCCCGTACACGGCCGAGAGCACTCGGATCGTCAGGACCCGGACGCACCCTCGGTGGCCGGGTGGGGGTCGCCCCCACTTCGCGTCAGTTGTCACCGCCGGGCAATCCCGGCAGCCCTCGTAGACTAACGGTCGTGAGCCCTGAAGCGGACGAGCACGACGACGATGCCATCCGGGAGGCCGCGGCCGCCCTCGAGGAGGCCCGCGAGCGGTTGGCCTCCGTCCCTCCTGAGGTGGTGGTGACCAACCATGTGATGGGCCTCTACGAACTGGCCGCGATCCATCTGTCGTCCGAACCGGTCGACCTGGTCTCGGCCGCCCTCGCGATCGACGCGGTCGGGTGCCTGGTCGAGGGCCTCGGGCCCCGCCTCGGTGAGGAGCATCAGACGATGGTCGATGCGCTCGCCAACATCCGGATGGCCTTCGTGCAGGTCAAGTCGGCGACCGGCGCGCCCGACTGAAGCGCCCGAGGGGTGCCTCGCGCACCCGATTCCCCGCCACCAGCACGCGCTCCGCGCGCAACCTGTTGCACTGCTCGTCCTCGGCCCCCGGTACGAGTCGACCGTCGGAGGTGACCACCCTCCACCAGGGCAGATCGCGGTCGCTCAGGGCGAGGAGCCTCCCGACGAACCGCGCCCGCCCGGGCAGACCGGCCACCTCGGCGACATCGCCGTAGGACACCACCTCGCCGGGCAGGAGGGCCTCGATGACGGCGAGGATCTCCTCCTCGCCGCTCGGATGCCGTGTCCCGCTCAGTGGATCGCCTCGACCTCGAGGGCCTCGAGCGATCCGAGTCGTTCGCCGAGTCGGCACCTCACCCGGGTACCCACCGCGATCGACCGCGATCCATCGGCGATCGAGACGCAGTGGAGGGTCACCGGACCGTGACCGTCGACGTCCACGATGCCGAGTCCCGCGTCGTTGTCGAAGGTGGAGACCACCCCGGTGTGCCGACGGAGCGAGTGCACCACATTCATCTCAGGGGACGATCTTGGCGATCGGGATCTCGAGGAGGTCGGTCGCTCCGGCCTCGGACAGGGCCGGGATGATCCGGTTGATCCCGGCCTTCTCGACGACGCTCTCGATGGCGAAGTCGCCGTTCGCCAACTGGTTGATCGTCGGCGATTTCGCCGCTGGGAGCACCGCGAGGACCGCATCACGGTCAGCGGCGGTGACGTTCAACTTGAGGAGCACCTTGCCCCGTGCGTCGAGGGCGCCGTTCAACAGGACCATCAACTGCTCCATCGCGCGACGCCGCTCCGGATCGGCGTGGGAGGCGGGATTGGCCACCACCTCCGTCCAGCTCGTCAGGATGGTGTCGATGACCCGCAATCCCGCGGCGCGGAGCGCCCGCCCGGTCTCGGTGATGTCGACGACGCAGTCGGCGATGTCGGGGATCTTGGCCTCGCTCGCCCCGTAGGAGAGCCGGACGTCGGCGCTCACGCCGTGACCCTCGAAGAAGCGTCGGGTCATCTCGGGATACTCCGATGCGACGCGGACCCCGTCCGGAAGGTCAGCGACGCTCTGCACCGGGGAGTCGCCAGCGACGGCGACGACCACCCGGACCGGGTCGGAGGTGGCCTTGGAGTAGTGGAGTTCGCCCAGGCTGACGACCTCCGAGGAGGTCTCCGTGACCCAGTCGCGGCCGGTGATCCCGATGTCGAAGAGCCCCTCCGCGACGTAGACGGGGATCTCCTGGGGGCGCAGGATGCGCACCTCGGCCACCCTCGGATCATCGATGGAGGCGCGGTAGTCGACCGATGAGGATCGGACGACGGGAAGGTCGGCGGCCTCGAACAGATCGAGGGTCGCACGCTCCAGCGAACCCTTGGGCAGCACGATCCTCAGCACGTCGGCAGGCTAACGGTGCCTCATCGCCGAGCCACGGGATGACCCGCGATCCGAGGGCCCGCGGTCAATGGGTGCGATCGGTGCCGGCCAGGAGATCAAGGGCGTGTCCGAGGATGTCGATGACCGCGTCAAGCTGCTCAACGGCCCCCGAGGGCGATCCGGGCAGATTGATGACCAGAGCGGTCCCGACGGCGCCGGCCCGACCGCGGGAGAGGCGCCCGAAGGGGCTGATCGCTCGCATCGCCTCGGCCAGCCCGGGTGCCTCGCGCTCGAGGATGTCGAGTGTCCCCTCCGGCGTCAGGTCTCGCGGTCCGAAGCCCGTTCCCCCCGTCGTCGCGACCAGACCGGCGAACCCGGCCGTCATGGCGGTCAGAGCCCCCGACACGCTGTCACGACCATCGGGGATAACGCGGTGCTCGACGATCTCGAAACCGTGGTCGCCCAGGTGGGCGACCAGGCCGCGGCCACCGGTGTCATCGCGATGCCCTGAGGCGACACCGTCGCTCACCGTGAGCACTTTCGCGGCGCGCGTCATGAGCGTCGACGGTACCGCAGGAGGACCATGCCGTCGGTGTCGGCATGGTGGGGCAACACCCGCCAGCCGTGTCCGAACGGGGTCCAGGTCCCGTCCGGGCGGCTCTCGTCGACCTCGAATCCCTCCGGGATGGGGTGCGCGGTCGACTCAGCCGCGGTAATGGTGCACACGCTGTACACCAGTCGGCCTCCGGGGCGGACCAGGGCGGCCCCCGCTTCGAGGAGTCGCCGTTGCACCCCGGCCAGTCGGGCGACGGAGTCGGCGGAGACCCGCCAGCGCGCGTCGGGACGCCGACGCAACGCCCCGAGACCGGAGCAGGGAGCGTCGATCAACACCGCGTCGAGACTGGACGGCGGCAGCGGCACCCTCGTCGAGTCGGCCGCCACGGTGGCCACCCGCCCCGTTCCGGGACCGGCGGTCGACACAACGTTCGCTGCGAGCAGACCGGCACGCGACTCGCGTACCTCGAGCGCGACCACATCAGCCCCGGTCGCCGCGACGGCCGTCGCCTTCCCTCCGGGCGCGGCGCAGAGGTCGGCGACCCGCTCGCCGGGGCCGGCGCCGACAGCGGCGGCCACCCACTGCGATGCGAGGTCCTGGACGTAGCCGTCGGCTCGGGTGCTCACCGGCGGCGGCGCGTTCATCCGCTCCATGGCCGCCACGGCGTCCGTCTCGCCGAGTTCCTCGACGAGGAGGTCGTAGATCCAGTCGGGGTAGCTGAGCCGCACGGCCGGCGACGGCCAGCTCACCTCGCTCGCGGCCACCTTGCGGAGCACGGCGTTGACGAAGCCTTTGGTTCGCCTCGGCGCGAGGGCGACGGTCTCGGAGACGGCCGCATGGGGGGCGACCCCTCCGAAGGCGAGCTGGTAGGCCCCGAGGCGCAGGAGGGTTCTCGTCGTCGGATCGGGCGGGACCTCGACGAAGCGGTCGACGAGGAGGTCGCAGGCCCGACGCATCCGCGTGGTGCCGTAGACCAGGTCGGTGGCCATACCGCGATCTGCGGGGCTGAGGTCGGATCGGGCGAGGGCGGCGGGGAGGACGAGGTTCGCGTAGGCGCTGTCACGCTCGATTCGACCAAGGACCTCGACGGCGAGCGAGCGGGCGCTCACTCGAACCATTCTCCGGGGTCGGCCCGCGCCCCGCGCCACCAGGACTCGAAGTCGGTGTCGCCGCGACCCTGCGGCCGGAGGATGACCGGGCGCAGTCGCCCGTCGTCCACGGTGGCCTCGACGATCTTGATCACCGTGTCGCGCCAGGTGGTCCAGGCCCCTCCGACCCTCACCTGCCGGAGCGCGCGCTCGGGAGGGCCGGACCAGTCGATACGGAGGTCATCGCGGGTGATCTTGTCCGCGTAGGTGACCTCGCCCTCCTGCGGCCGCGGCGCGGGGAGACCCGCGCCGAGACTCTCCACGAGGAGTCGCGCGCCGGCCTCGCTCATCTCGGCGCGCAGGCTGTCGGCGGTGCGATCACCGATCTCGAGGTGCACTCGGTCGTGTACCGGACCGGTGTCGAGGCCCGCCTCCAGGCTCATGAGGCAGACGGCCGTCCAGGTGTCACCGGCGAGGATGGCCCGCTCCACCGGAGCCGCTCCGCGCCATCTGGGCAGATCGGAGAAGTGGAGGTTCACCATCGGGAGGCGGGAGAGCAGCGGAGCCGGGATCAACCGTCCGAAGGCGACGACGACACCGAGTTGGGCACCACAGTCGTCGAGATGCTCGAGGTCGTAGGCGACCGGCAGGTCGAGCAGCCGAGCTGCGGCCTCGACCGGCGAGGGCGAGGGTTCGGCGCGCCGGGCGCGACGACGGGGCGGACCGGTGACCACCCGGTGGATGCGGTGTCCGGCGTCCACCAGGGCCCTGAGGGGCGGAACCGCCACCTCAGGGGTGCCGAGGTAGACCAGATCCATCGGTCAGCGGAACCGGAGACGCCTCGGGCGGGGCGCGGCCTCGTCCGCGCCCGAGGTCAGGCGGCGGTACTCGGCGAGGGCCTCGCGTCGCTGCTCGTCACCCATGCGGTCGAACATCAGGACCCCGTTCAGGTGGTCGAGCTCGTGCTGGTACATGCGGGCCTCGAGATCGTCGGCCTCGTACTCGACGATCTCCCCCTCGAGGTCGACGCCGCGGAGCAGCACATTGCGCGGACGGACCAACTCGACGTAGAGCCCCGGGATCGACAGACATCCCTCGTCGTAGACCCACTCTCCCGACGACTCGACGATCTCCGGGTTGAAGATGGCGCGTCGGTCACCGTCGAGGTCCCAGACGATCACCTGCTTCTGGACGCCGATCTGTGGCGCGGCCAGTGCGATCCCGCCGTCGCTGTGGTCGAGGGTGTCGAACATCTGCTCGACGAGGCGGACCGCCCGACCGTCCACATCGGCGACCGGGGCCGCCTGCGACTTGAGCACCGGGTCGCCGAAGGTTCGGATCTCGAGGCTCACAGATGGCAGGCTACCGAAGCGATGTCGCACTACTTCGACGAGGATCCGTCGGTCGAGAGCGACGTGAGGCGGATCGACGTCACCGTCGGTTCCATCTCATTCTCCCTCGACACCGACACCGGGGTGTTCAGCCACGGTCGACTCGACGCCGCCACGGCCCTCCTGCTGAACGGCGCGCCCCCTCCACCGGCGACCGGGGCGATGCTCGACCTCGGATGCGGCGCCGGGCCGATCGCGATGACCCTCGCGATCATGCGCCCCGACTCGACGGTCTGGGCCGTCGATGTCAACCGCCGGGCCCGGGAACTGACCGAGTCGAACGCCCGACGCCTCGGCCTCGCCAATGTGCGCGTGAGCGCCCCCGAGGACGTTCCCGCCGAGCTCCGCTTCGCCGCCATCTGGTCGAACCCGCCGGTCCGCATCGGCAAGACCGCGATGCGGAACCTCCTCGCCGAGTGGCTCGACCGACTGGAGGGGAACGGCTCCGCCGAACTGGTCGTGTCCAAACACCTCGGATCCGATTCGCTCGCCGACTGGCTTCGCGACCGGGGCCACACCGTCGAGCGGGTCGCCTCGCGGCGCGGCTTCAGGCTTCTCAGCGTTGCGGGTCGACCGCGATCCTGAGGCCCGAACCGCGCTCCACACCGGCCAGCGCGGAGGCGAGCGCCTCGTGGTCGGCGGCGCGGATCACGACACCCGCATCGGTCGTGGCCGCGACGACATGTGACGGCAGCTCGGTGGTGATCCGCTCGGCATCAGCGCCCGAGACCCGAGCGATGGCGCCGAACGGAGGAAGCCCGAGTTGCGAGCGCACCGCCCGGTCCGCCTCGAGAGCCACGGAGGGGTCCGTGCCACTCACCGCTCGGATCACCGGATGGTCGGGACTGTTCGTCTGAAGGATCAACCGGCCGCCGTCGCCCACTCCCCCGGCGAGCCGCGCCCCGCGCGCGATGAGGCCGAGGGCCTGAGCCCCCGCCCTGAATCTGGGTGCGAGGATCTCGGCGTCGATGTCGAGGAAGGCGACGGTGTCGGCGGTGGTGACGCGATGCAGGACCGCCTCGGTGCCCACGAACACCGCCGTCGCACCCGCGGCCAGCACGGCTCGCCCCGGATCACTCCCCTCGATCGCCACGGCCGCCCGGTTGGCCGCCGCCTCGATCTCCTCCCGCAACCGTCGCACCCCGGGACGCAGATTCGCGAACGAGCTCGCCCCGCAACTCGCGCAGACCTCGGGGCGTAGGTGCCCGCAGGACGGACAGCTCAGACCGCCGCCGTCGGCGATCGACACGGCGGCTTCGCACACCTCGCACCGGACGACCGACGAGCATCCACGACAGGCCAGCCGCCGCGCCCGGCCGGTGACGTTCATGACGCACACCACCGTTCGCGACGGATCGCGCAGATCAGCGATCAACGCCGAACCGAGGAGCGACCGGCGCCAGGGCTCCACATCGCCCCGATCGTCGACGACCACCTCCGGCCACCCGCGCCGCTCGCGCTCGGCCGGGGGATGCTCGAGGCGTCGGCCCTCCACGGCCTCGACCGTCGGCACCGGTGAGATCAACAGAACCGGCACACCGAGGCGGGCACCCCGCTCGATCGCGACCTCGCGGGCGTGCCAGGTCGGCGAACGCTCGGCCTGGAGACGCTCGTCGTGCTCGTCGAGCACCAGGATCGAGCCGAGTCTCGGGATGGACGACCACACGGCGGTGCGGGTGCCGATGACCACATCCACTCCCGCTCGCGCCTCGGACCACTGATCCGGCAGGTGCGCCACCGTCGCTCCCGCCCGGCGGATGCGGGCCGCGAGGATCGCGGCGTCATCGACCCCCGGAACCACCACCAGCGAGGGTCCACATCGGAGACTGCTCAGCACCGCAGGCAACGGGTCGAACGACGGTGGGAGTCGCAGCACACCACCTCCGGCCTCGAGCAGACGACTCGCCGCCGGGGAGGTCGGCTCGGGGGCCGCGCCGCTGTATCGGGGGCCCGACAGCGCCCTGACCGACCTCGTCGGCGAGGCCGCCGTCAGGAACTGGCTGAGCCGGCCCGACCAACGAAGGGCCGCCCATTCCGCGAGGGCGATCACCTCAGCGGTCGGTCCGAGACCGGAGACCCTCGCCACGCTCTTCAGGGCGCTGGTCTCGGGTGCCTCGGGCGTACCGGAGGGAGCGACCCCGACGACCCAGCCGCCGACGCGCCTCCCGTGGAGGTCGACCCGGACACGGGTCCCGATCAACGCCGCCGGATCGGCGACCGTCTCCGGCCAGAGGTAGTCGAAGACCTTGTCGGGTCCGGTGCGGTCCGGGAGGACCCTGACCACCGTGACCGGTGCCGGAGGGGACCCGGCTGACACCCCGGTCAGAGGCCGACGGCCGAGGTGAAGTCGTCGAGTCGGCTCAGTTCCTCCCAGGAGAAACCGGGGCGGCCGAAGTGCCCGTAAGCGGCCGTGCGCAGGTAGCCGGGCTTCAGGAGGTCGAGGTCGCGGATGATCGCTCCGGGACGGAGGTCGAACACCTGGTGGACCGCAGCCTCGATCTTGGCGGGATCGACCGTCTCGGTGCCGAAGGTCTGGACGAGGATGCTCATGGGGTGGGCGACGCCGATGGCGTAGGCGACCTGCACCTCGCACCGGCGGGCCGCACCGGAGGCGACCACGTGCTTGGCCACCCATCGGGCGGCGTAGGCGGCGGACCGGTCAACCTTGGAGGGGTCCTTGCCGCTGAAGGCGCCTCCACCGTGACGTCCCATGCCGCCGTAGGTGTCGACGATGATCTTGCGTCCCGTCAGTCCGCAGTCGCCCTGCGGACCACCGGTCACGAAGCGTCCCGTCGGGTTGACGAAGATGTCGTAGTCATCGTCGGCGAACTGCTCCGGGATCACCGGGGTGATGACCTGCTCGATCATGTCCGGCCGGATCACCGTGTCGCGGTCGATGCCGTCCTGATGCTGGGTGCTCAGCACGACGTTGCGGATCGCGACGGGCACACCGTCCTCGTACTCGAAGGTGACCTGGGTCTTGCCGTCGGGGCGCAGGTAGGGCACCTGACCGTGGTGGCGGACGTGGGCGAGTCGCTCGGCCAGCCGATGGGCGGTCCAGATCGGCAGCGGCATGAGATCCGGGGTCTCGTCGCAGGCGAACCCGAACATCATCCCCTGGTCGCCGGCTCCCTGGCGGTCGAGGTCGTCCTCGACGGCGTCCTTCGATCGCGTCTCCTCGGAGGAGTCGACGCCCTGGGCGATGTCACTGCTCTGGTCGTCGATCGAGACGATCACCCCG
Organism: Actinomycetota bacterium; assembly: GCA_010024485.1. Classification (GTDB taxonomy): domain Bacteria; phylum Actinomycetota; class Acidimicrobiia; order Acidimicrobiales; family Ilumatobacteraceae; genus Casp-actino5. Next base: position 23,488 of record RGGX01000002.1, read on the forward strand.
CAGGTGTCACCGTCGAAACCGGCGCTCGCGTCGTCGTATCCGATGTCCTTGAGGGTCTTGCGGACGATGCGCGGGATCTCGACGTAGGCCGAGGTGGTGATCTCCCCGGCCACCACGCACAGACCGGTGGTCACCATGGTCTCGCAGGCGACGCGACCACTCGGGTCCTCGGTGAGGATGGCGTCGAGAATGGCGTCGCTGACCTGGTCGGCAACCTTGTCCGGGTGCCCCTCGGTGACGCTCTCAGAGGTGAATGTCCAACGTGCCACGATCGCTCCTGCAGTGTGTTCTCGGGTGCTGTGAGCCGGTGAGCCGGCCGACGCGAGGAGCCTCTGCTCAGCGCACCGCGGTCAGGAGCCTAGCCACACGGTCGACGACGCGGGTGGCGATCTCGGCCTTCGACATCAGGCCGGTCTCCTCGACGCCGCCCTCGGTGTCGAGGATCGTCACCGAGTTGGTGGGGTGCGAGAAGCCGACCTCGGGGGCCGCGACGTCGTTGGCGACGATGAGGTCGAGGTTCTTCGCCGCGAGCTTGCCCCGAGCGTTGTCGATCAGATCGGAGGTCTCCGCAGCGAAACCCACCAACACCTGACCCTCGGGCTTGTTCTCTCCGAGCGAGGCCAACAGGTCGGGGGTCGGCTCGAGGCGGATCTCGGGAGCGCCGAGCGACTTCTTGTGCTTGCCGGAGGTCACCTCGACGGGCCGGAAGTCGGCGACGGCCGCGGCCATGACGACCGCGCTCGCGGACGCCGCGTGGTTGTCGAGGGCCACGCCCATCTCAGCGGCGGTCTCGACCCGGACGACGGAGCATCCGGAGGGGATCGACGACTCGGCGGTGGTGATGAGCACGACCTCCGCCCCCCGCCGTTGCGCCTCCGCCGCGATGGCGTGACCCTGGCGTCCCGAGCTCCGGTTGGCGATCACCCGGACCGCGTCGATCGGCTCACGGGTGCCCCCAGCGGTGACCACGACTCGGTGACCGGCGAGGTCTCCGGAACCGGCCAACGTCACCTCGACGGCCGCCATGATCGATTCGATGCCGGCGAGACGCCCCATGCCGACATCGCCGCCGGCGAGTCGGCCCGCCTCGGGGTCGACGACGGTCACACCGCGGGAGCGGAGGGTCTCGACGTTGGCCACGACAGCGGGGTGCTCCCACATCTCGGTGTGCATCGCCGGGCAGACCACAACCGGCGCCCTGGTCGCGATCAGCACGTTGGTGAGGGCGTCGGTGGACAAGCCGTTGGCGAGGGCTCCGAGCAGCCGGGCTGTGGCCGGGGCGACGATGACGAGATCGGTGTGACGCCCGAGCTCGGTGTGCGGGATGCGCGACTCACCCTCCCAGAGCGAGACGATGGCGCGCTCGCTGGCGAGAGCGTCGAATGTGGTGCGACCGACGAAGCGCAGGGCCGACTCGGTCAGGACCGGAGTCACGTGGGCTCCGGCGTCGACGAGGCGACGGCAGAGCTCGACGGATTTGTAGGCGGCGATGCCCCCGCTGACTCCGAGGACGATCCTCCGGCCGGCGAGCATGGTGGATCAGCCGGCGTCGTCGTCGGCGTAGCCCTCGCCGACGGGGAGGGACAGCTCCTCGGCGACCTCCTCGACCGGCTCGGCCCACACGATCTTGTCCGCGTCGATCTCCTCGAAGGCGAGGCTGAGCGGCTTGCGTGCTGTGGACGAGACCTGCGGGGGAACCATGTGCCCGAGACCGTCACCGAGCTGGTTGAAGTAGGAGTTGATGTTGCGCGCCCGACGGGCGGCCAGCGTGACCAGGGAGAACTTGGAGTCGACGCGGTCGAGGAGGTTCTCGATCGGCGGGCTCATCATGGTGTCGTGTGACTGCGGCATTGCGGTGCTCCTCGCGGTGGTGGGCGGGTGGAGCCTACCGGCTCCGTTCGGATTCGATGATGGCCATCATCTGATCGACGGTGCTCGAGAGATCATCGTTGACCACGACGTGGTCGGCGATCGACATGCCGACGGGCTCCTCCATCTCGGCCTTGCGGAGCCGGGCGAACACCTTGTCGTTGGGGTCCCCCCGACCCCGCAACCGACGCTCCTGTTCCTCCCGGGAGGGAGGCAGCACGAAGATCAGCACCGCGTCGGGGTGCTGCTCCTTCACCTGCCGAGCCCCGTCGAGTTCGATCTCGAGCACGAGATCCCGCCCGGAGAGACTCGATGTGTCGGGTGTCGGCGTGCCGTAGTAGTTGCCGAGGAACTCGGTCCACTCCAGGAATCCGCCGTCGCTGATCCGGCTCTCGAAACTCGGACCGTCGGTGAAGATGTACGCGTCGGCGGCCTCGCCGTCACGACGTTCCCGGGTCGTCCACGAGCGCGACAACCACAGACGCGGGTCGCGTTCGACCAGGAGGTCGACGATGGTCCCCTTGCCGACCCCACCGGGCCCGGAGACGACGATGACCAGTGACTCAGGAACCAAGGCGTTCGAGCAGTGCTGCCCGCTGCTGGGCCCCGAGGCCCTGGATCCGACGGTTGTCGGCGATGCCGACCTCGTCCATGATCCGACGCGCCTTGACCTTGCCGACCTTCGGGAGCGCCTCGAGCATCGCGACGACCTTCATCTTCGCGATGTGGACGTCATCGGACGCGAGCGCCTCGGCCAACGAGAGGGAGCCCATCTTGAGTCTCGCCTTCACGGCAGCTCGCGCCGCCCGGGCTTCCGCTGCCTTCTCGAGGGCCGCTCTGCGCTGCTCGGGAGTGAGTGCCGGAGGAGTCGCCATGGCCGAACGCTACAACGATCCCCGGCCGCGGACGGGAATACCTCCCGGGTGGCGCTCAGAGGACGGCGAGACCGGTGAGACCGGACACCGAGGAGAGGCCCCGCCTCCGCGCCTCGACGACCAGGCCATCGCGCACCCGCGCGAGGGCGGTGGGCTCAGCGAAGAGCGCCGTGCCGATCTGCACCGCGCTCGCTCCGACCGCCATCAACTCGACGGCGTCGAAGGTGTCGGCGATACCGCCGACCCCGACGATGGGCACATCGGGCAGCGCTGCCCGGACATCGGCCACGGCCCGTACCGCGATCGGGTGTATCGCCGGCCCGGAGAGACCCCCTCCTCCGTTGCCGAGGGTCGGCCGGAGGGTCGACGGGTCGAGGGTCAAGCCGAGGAGGGTGTTCACCAGGGTGAGTGCCTCGGCCCCGGCCTCGGTCACGGCGCGAGCGACCTCGACGATCCGATCGGTGTTCGGACTCAGTTTGGCCCAGCGGGGTCTGGCGCATGCCGCCGTGGCCGCGACGACCTCGGCGGAGAGTGCCGGGTCGTGGGCAAAGATCCCGCCTCGGCCCTCGAGGTTGGGACACGAGAGGTTGACCTCAACCGCGACCACCGAGTCGGGAGCGTCGGCGAGCATCTCGGCCGCGGCGCGATAGTCCTCGATCGAGCGCCCCCAGATGCTGCACACCACATCGGCACCAGTCGCGATGATCTCGGGCAGGGTCCTCTCTAGCCACTCACCGATGCCCGGCCCCTGCAGACCGACCGAGTTCATCATCCCGGCCCGGACCGGATGGAGGCGCGGTGCCGGATTCCCCGGCCACTCGTAGGGCGCGAGCGATTTGGTGACCACCGCGCCGATGGTTGAGAGATCGACATAGGGATGGAACTCGGCCCCGTAGCCGGCGGTCCCGGCCGCGGTCATGACGGCTGATCGAAGCCGCACGGAGCCGACGGCCACCGACGGATCGACCGACCCCCCGTCCCGTCGACCGCCACCTCTCATCCGCTGTGGTACTCCTGGAGCGGCCGAACGGCGAGGGTCCGTCCGAGCGACTCCTCCATGCCCTGAACTGCGGCCAGGGCCGCGCTCACCGTCGTGAAGCAGCTGACCCGATGAAGGCTCGCGGCCTTGCGGATGTGCTCACCGTCGCTGCGCCCCTTGGAGCCGGTCGGGGTGTTCACCACGAGGGTGATCTCACCGCTGGCGATGAGATCGACCGCCGTCGGGCCGCTCTGGTCGTCCTGGAGTTTGTCGACAACCTGATCGACCTCGACGCCGTAGCGGCCGAGGTGGGCCGCGTTACCGCGGGTCGCGACGAGACGCATGCCGAGGGCGCGAAGGCGACGGGCGACCACGATGCCGGCCGGCTTGTCATGGTCGTTCAGCGAGAGGAAGGCGGAGCCCGACCCCGACGGCCCGTTGCCGGCGCCGAGTTCGGCCTTGAAGAACGCCTGACCGAAGGTCGTGTCGATCCCCATGACCTCGCCGGTCGATCGCATCTCCGGTCCGAGCGCCGGATCGACCTCGGGGAAACGGTTGAACGGGAGCACCGCCTCCTTCACCGCGACGTGCCCGGTCACCGGGGCGGCGAGCAGCCCCTCGGTCCGAAGTTCCTCGAGTGAGGCACCGAGCATGACCCGCGTGGCCACCTTGGCGAGCGACACGCCGGTGGCCTTGGCCACGAAGGGCACCGTGCGGGAGGCACGGGGGTTGGCCTCGATCACGTAGACCGAGGTGCCGACCACCGCGAACTGCACGTTGATCAGCCCGCAGACGTCGAGTCGTTGGGCGATGGCCTCGGTGTAGGCGGTGATGACACCGACGACCCAGGCCGGAAGGGTCTGGGGCGGGATGGCGCAGGCCGAGTCACCGCTGTGCACGCCGGCTTCCTCGACGTGTTCCATCACACCGCCGATGAGGACCTCACCGGTGTGATCGCGGACGGCATCGACGTCGACCTCGATGGCGCTGGCGAGGAACCGGTCGATGAGCACCGGTCGCTCGGCCGAGAGTCCCCCCTCGCGCCCGAGGCTCCCGGCGCCCGAGAGCTCCTCCATGGCCGCCACGAGCGCCTGGTCGTCATGGATGATCTGCATGGCGCGACCACCGAGCACATAGGAGGGGCGCACCAGCACCGGGAAGCCGACCCGGGCGCAGATCTCACGGGCCTGATCGAGATCGACCGCGGTGCCTCCGGGTGGCTGCGGGATGGACAGCTCCTCGCACAGGCGGTTCCACAGCTCGCGGTCCTCTGCCGCGTCGATCGATGAGGCCGGGGTCCCCGCGACAAGCTCGGCTGGGATCTCACCGGCCAGCTTCAGCGGGGTCTGGCCACCTAGCGAGACGATCACGCGCTCGGGAC
>RGGX01000011.1 GCA_010024485.1 Actinomycetota bacterium
GCGGGCGCAGGAGCCGGAGCAGGAGCGGGCGCAGGGGCCGGAGCGGGCGCAGGAGCAGGCGCGGGCGCAGGGGCCGGAGCGGGCGCAGGGGCCGGAGCAGGAGCGGGCGCAGACGCCGGAGCAGGAGCAGGGGCCGCCTCCGGGGCAGGAGCAGCGGCCGACGGAGCCCCGCCGTCGCCGACCACGGCGACGACCGCACCGACCTCCACCGTCTCACCCTCGGCCACCCTGATCTCACTCACCACGCCGGCGACCGGCGAGGGGACTTCGGTGTCGACTTTGTCGGTGGACACCTCGAAGAGCGGCTCGTCGGCGGCGACCGTGTCCCCGACGGCTTTGAACCACTGTGTGATCGTTCCCTCGGTGACCGTCTCTCCGAGCTGTGGAAGTGTCACATCTGCCATGTCGAAACCTCTCTGGGTGTGTGCCGTTGTGCCTCAGCCGTTGAAGGAGCGTCCGGTGAGCGAGAGCACGGTCTCGCCGAACAACTCGCTGAGGCTCGGGTGGGGTTGGATGAACTCGGCGATCTCGTCGACGGTGGCCTCCCAGTTCACGGCGAGATACCCGCCGGAGAGCTGCTCGGTCACCCACGGTCCGACCATGTGCACGCCGATGACCTGACCGGCGGATCCGTCGCCGTTGCGCTTGGCGATCACCTTCACCATGCCCTCGGTCTCGCCGAGGATCTGCGCGCGACTGTTGAACTTGAACGGGTGCTTCCCGACGACCACATCGAGACCCTCCGCTTTCGCGGCGTCCTCGCCCGGGCCCGCCCACGCGACCTCGGGATGGCAGTAGATGGCCCACGGGACGCGTGAGTAGTCGACCGGATGGGGCTGCTCGCCCAACAGGTGCTTCACCACCATGACCGCCTCGGCGTAGGCCACATGCGCCAACTGGGGTGTGTCGACGAGGTCACCGATGGCGTACACACCGGGCTCACCGGTCCGGCAGTAGTCATCGATCTGGACGTGACCGCGATCGCCCACCCGCACCCCCGTACCGGCGAGACCAAGCGTGTCGGCGAACGGACGGCGGCCAATCGACACGATGACGGCATCGACCTCGATGGAGACCCCGTCGCCGAGGTGGACCGAGGTCCCGCCGGCGGGGTTCGGGGTGTGCCCGGTGACCGACACGCCGGTGCGGATGTCGATGCCCTTGCGTTCGAAGCTCTTCACGACCACCCGGGCGACATCGGCGTCGAGCCCGGGGAGGATCTTCGGCAGACCCTCGAGGAGGGTGACCGATGCGCCGAGGTCGGCGAAGGTCGAGGCGAACTCACAGCCGATCGCTCCTCCACCGATCACCGCGATCCGCGCGGGGACGTGGTCGAGATCGAGGACCTCGTCGCTCGTCATGATCGGGCCACCCCGCTCGAAACCGGGGATCGTCCGCGGGACGGAACCCGCAGCCAGGATGACGTGCTCTCCTCGGATCGATGAGGAGGAACCGTCGGCGTGCGCCACGGTCACGGTCCGGTCCGGACCGAGCGAACCGGTACCGGACAGGACCTCGACCTTCCGGGACTTGCACATCGCGCCGATACCGCCGACCAGGCCGGCGACGATCTTGCGCTTGCGGGCCTGTGTGACCTCGAAGTGGACCGACGGTGTCCCGGCCTCGATGCCGAAGTCGGCGGCGTGGGCGACGTGGCGGTGCACGGCCGCGGTCTCGAGGAAGGCCTTGGCCGGAATGCAGCCGCGGTTCAGACAGGTGCCACCCAGGGCATCGACCTCGACGAGCGCGACCCGTAGGCCCGCCGAGGCGGCGTAGAGCGCGGCGGAGTATCCCCCGGGTCCTCCACCGATCACCACCAGGTCGAAACTCTCAGGCATCACAATTCACGGTACCGCCGTTCAGTCGACGACGAGCACCCATCTCCCCTGTTCCTCTCCGCGCTCCACGAAAAGGACCCTTGAGTTGCCGTCGGCGGCCGACACGTCGAAGCGGAGCGCACAGGGCGAGTCCTCGACGGTGACCGGACTGCACCCGTCCTCGACCATCGGAGCGGGACGACCCGAGCGAGCCATCGACCTCAGACGCGTCGAGCACGGTCACCGAGAGGTCGCCCACCGACTCCGCCACACCGACCGAGCGGGCTGGCTCAGGCCCCTCATCGCCGGCGAGTCGGATGAGGAAGGCGACACCGGCCGCCGAGATCGCGATCAGGCAGCCGAGCGAGAGAAGCAGCAGGGTTCTCGTTCGCATGACAGGACTGAGGCTAGGGCCCCGGGGTACCGTGCCGACGTGGCATCGGGCACTCCCCTCGCTGTCGCGCTGATCCTCGCTCTCGGCGCGGGTTGCGCCGCAGACGCGGTCTCCACCGACCCCGTCGCTCCGGCCGCCGCGTCCGTCACGGCGGATGAGTCGTCCGCAACCACCGTGACCGGGGATGACGGCCTCGCCGAGTCGGGCTCGCCGACCTCCACCAGCACCCGGCCTCCATCGACTGACATCGACGAGGAGAACCCAGCGGTGCCCGAGGCGTTGGACTGGTCAGCCGAGCTCGTCGGTGGCGGACGGATCGATCTCGCCGAGCGCGGCGACCCGCCGGTTCTGCTCTGGTTCTGGGCGCCGTATTGAACGACCTGCATGAGAGAGGCCCCCTCGGTCGAGGAGGCGAGCAGACGTTGGGAGGGAGAGCTGGACATCATCGGCGTGGCGTGGTCCGGTGACGAGCCGACCTACCGTGACTTCATCGACGAGGGCGGGTTGACCTTCCCCCAGATCGACGACACCGCTGGGGAGGTCTACGAGCGCTTCGGCATCCCGTACCAACCCGCTGCGGTGCTGATCGACAGCAGCGGTTCGTGGACCGTGACCCGCGAACCCCTCGACGCGTCATCGATCGGCGACCTGCTCAACGGTTGAGAGGACTTCGGCTCACGGTCCTGCACGGGATGGTCGGGAGCCCATAGCGTGGGGCCATGACCACCCCCCTCACGGTCGCCGTGTCCGGTTCCTCCGGGCTCATCGGTTCCGCCCTGCTCGAACGCCTCCGCCAGGACGGACAAACCGTCGTTCCGATGGTCCGTCGTCCCGCGAAGGACGGCGAGATCCATTACGACCCACGGAACGGCGTCCTGGACCCCGAGTCCCTGGTCGGCGTCGACGCGGTCGTCCATCTGGCCGGTGCCGGAATCGGCGATCGACGCTGGACCGACCGGTACCGTCGCGAGATCCTCGAGAGCCGCACCCTCTCGACCTCACTGATCGCCGAGGCGATGGCCTCGGTCGCCAGCCGCGGCGGCCCTCGGGTCCTGCTCAGCGGTTCGGCCATCGGCTTCTACGGCGCCACCGGCGACGAGGAGTTGAACGAGCGCTCCACCGCCGGGGACGGATTCCTCGCCGATGTCTGCCGAGCCTGGGAGGCCGCAACCTCGCCGGCCGAGGACGCCGGCGTTCGAGTGGTCCACCTGAGGACCGGCATCGTCCTGTCGCCGAGGGGAGGAGCGTTGAAGAAGCTCCTGCCACTCTTCCGCTTCGGGCTCGGCGGCCGCATGGGATCGGGCCGGCAGTGGCAGAGCTGGATCTCCCTCAACGACGAGGTCGGCGCCATCGTGTTCCTGCTCACCGCCGACATCTCGGGAGCGGTCAACCTGACCGCCCCCGCTCCGGTGACCAACGCCGAGTTCACCAAGGTGCTCGCCTCCACGCTCTCCCGGCCTGCCCTCGTGCCTGTCCCGTCCTTCGGGCCGAAACTCCTCCTCGGAGGAGAGCTCGCGGACGCGCTGCTGTTCACCGGCCAGAGGGTGCTCCCCGAACGGCTCACCGATGCCGGCTACAGCTTCGAGCACCCCACCCTCTCCGAGGCACTCGGCACGCTCCTACAGCGATGAGCCCTCCGGTCGTCGTGGTCGGGGCCGGCCTCGCCGGCCTCTCGTGCGCGGTCACCCTGCACCGGGCCGGCGTGGACACCATCGTCGTCGAGGCCTCGGACGGCGTCGGTGGCCGCGTCCGCACCGACCGGGTCGACGGGTTCCTCCTCGATCGCGGTTTCCAGGTGATGTTGACCGCCTACCCCGAGCTGCATCGCCAGTTCGATGTCGAGGCCCTCGACCTGAGGTCGTTCGACCCGGGCGCACTGGTCATGCATCGGGGCCGACCCAACGTCGTCGCCGATCCGTTCCGAGCGCCCCGGGACCTCGGTTCCACTCTGGCCGCGGGCACCCTCCGGCGACTCGGCACCCCGCTCGATCTCCTTGCCCTCGCCCGACTCCGGATGCGACTGCGCTCGCCACACCCTTCCCGCCTGCTGACCGGCGCAGATCTCCCGACCAGTGAGCACCTCCGCCGACTCGGCTTCAGCCCGACCTTCATCGAGTCGTTCCTCCGGCCCCTCGTCGGAGGTATCCAACTCGACCCCGACCTCACGACGAGTTCGCGGATGTTCGATGTGATCATGAGAATGCTCCTCGACGGCGACGCGGCGGTACCGGCCGGCGGGATGGGCACCGTCCCGCACCAACTGGCGGCACGACTCCCCGACGACGCCGTCCACCTCGGGGTCCCCGTTCTCTCGGTCACCCCCGATCGGGTGCGGATCGACTCCGGCGAGGTTCGCGCCGCTCATGTGGTGGTGGCGACCGAGGGCCCCGTGGCCCACCGCCTGATCGGCGGCCGCGAGGTGGGCTCTCGACCGGTCGGCTGTGTCTACTTCGCCGCGGAGGACCCACCGACCGACCGTCGTCTGATCGTGCTCGCCGGTGACGGTGACGGACCGGCGCTCAACGTGGCGGTCATGTCGAATGTGGCGCCGAGCTACGCGCCAACGGGCCGCCACCTCATCGCCGCCGCCCTACCGGGACGCGACGTCACCACCGAGACCGTCGAGGCCACCCGACGACAACTGCGGGGCTGGTGGGGAACTCGCGTCGACTCGTGGGAGGTCATCTCCACCTACTCGATCGCCCACGGTCAGCCGGACCAGTCACCGCCCCTGCACCCCCGCCGCGCGGTCCGCCGCGACGACGGCATCTTCGTCTGCGGCGACCATCGCGACACCGGGTCGATCCAGGGGGCCCTGCACTCGGGTCGCCGGTGCGCTGAGGCGGTGCTCACCGAGCTCGCCGCCTGAGGACCCGACCGCGCCGGCGGCGATCGGTACGCTCGACCTGTGACCCGATGGCTCGATGACGAGGAGATGGCCGCGTGGAGGTCGCTCATCGAGACTGGAACCGATCTGTTCCGGGCCCTCGAGTCGGATCTCGCCGAACACGGCCTCGACCAAGGCGACTACCAGGTGCTCGTCTACCTGTCGGAGTCCGAGCAGGACCGCATGCGCATGTCCGATCTCGCGTGCAGTCTCCAGTTGACCCCGAGCGGCCTCACCAGACGACTCGACGGTCTCGTCGGATCCGGGCTCGTCGATCGGGTCAGATCCGCCGATGACGGTCGGGTCATGCTCGCCGTCATGACCCCGGCGGGCCGACGGGCCCTCGAAGCCGCCGCCCCGCATCATGTCGAGAGCGTCCGACGGCACATGATCGACCTGCTCGACCGTGACGAGATCCGGGCGATCGCGAGCTCCTTCTCCAAGATCCGACAGCACCTCGACACCGCGCCCCAGGAGGAACAGTGACCACCGACCGATCGCAGGGCGAGCGGCTTCCCGCGGGTTTCACCGCGACGGTGGCCAACATCGGCATCAAGGACTCGACCGACGACATCATGGTCATCGCCGCCGAGGGCGGCTGCGCCTCGGCGGGCGTCTTCACGCGCAGTCGCTTCGCCGGACCAAGCGTGACCGTCAGCCGGGAGAACCTCCGTGGGGGCCGGTCGGATGCCATGGTGGTCATCTCCAAGAACGCCAACGTCGCCAACGGGTCCGACGGCCTCGCCGACGCCCGTGAGGTCCTCGATCTGACCGGCGCGTTGATCGGCGCCTCCCCGGACCGGATCCTGCTCGCATCGACCGGGGTCATCGGCCGGCGTTATCCGATGGAGCGGGTGCGCGCCGGTATCGCCGGCCTCGAACCCCCGAGCGCGACCACCGGCCTCGAGGAGTGCGCTCGCGCCATCATGACGACTGACACGGTGCCCAAGACCGCCCGGGCGGAAGTGCCGACACCCGACGGGGACACGGTGACGGTCGCCGGGATCGCCAAGGGCGTCGGCATGATCGAGCCCGACATGGCCACGATGATCGCCGTCATCCTTACCGACGCCGAGGTCGACCCAGAAGCGCTCCAGGCCCTGTTCGCCTCGGTCGTCGACGAGACCTTCAACTGTGTGAGCGTCGATTCCGACACCTCCACCAGCGACACGGCCGTCGTGCTCGCCTCGGGGGCTCGGGGGCCCGTCGACCACGCCGATTTCAGGGACGCGCTGTTGACGGTGTGCACCTCCCTCACCCGTCAGATCGCCGCCGACGGCGAGGGAGCCGAGACGCTGATCGAAGTGCTCGTCGACGGCGCGCGAGATGTGGAGCAGGCCCGGCGGGTCGGCAAGAGCATCGTCAACTCGCCGCTCGTCAAGACCGCCGTCCACGGAGCCGATCCGAACTGGGGTCGGGTGGCGATGGCTGTCGGCAAATGCAGCGACGACACCGACATCGATCCGGATCAGGTCGTCATCCGGTTCGGCATCGACGAGGTCTACCCGCGACAGGTGGACGCCTCGGGCCTCGTCGCGCTCTCGGACTACCTGCGCGGCGACGAGGTGTTGATCCACGTCAGCCTGGGGGCAGGCTCGGCCTCATCGACCGTGTGGGGATGCGACCTGACCGACGGCTACGTCCGGATCAACGCCGACTACACGACCTGACGGCGCGCCTCTTCGAGACGCGCCCCTCGCTCACTTCGGCTGCATGCGGATGCCGCCGTCGACGCGGATGGTCTCGGCGTTCATGTAGCTGTTGGTCACGCACTCGACCACCATCGAGGCGAGCTCAGCCGGGGCGCCGAGGCGCTGCGGGAACAGGACCCCCTTCTTCAGGTTGTCCTTGAACGCCTCACTGGCTTCACCCTCGCCGTAGATCGGCGTGTCGATGAGGCCGGGTGCCACCGTGTTCACGCGGACCCCGACCGCGGCGAGGTCTCGGGCGATCGGAAGGGTCATCCCGACGACACCGCCCTTGGAGGCGGAGTACGAGGCCTGGCCGATCTGACCGTCGAAGGCGGCGACCGAGGCGAGGTTGACGATGGCGCCACGCTCGCCGAACTCGTCCGGCTCGGTGCGACTCATCGCGGTGGCCGCCAGGCGGATGCAGTCGAAGGTGCCGATGAGGTTGATGGCGATGACCTTCTTGAAGGCGTCGAGGTTGGCCGCCGACTCGTAGGAGCCGTCCTTGCCGACGGTGCGCTGCGCCCAGCCGATCCCAGCCGAGTTCACCAGAACCCGAAGCGGACCCATCGAGGTGGCCATCTCCACGGCGTTCACGATGTCGTCGGTGGACGTCACATCGACCTTGCAGAACGCGCCTCCGATCTCATCGGCGACGGCACGCCCCGCATCCTCCTGCAGGTCGGCCACGACCACCTTCGCGCCCTTGGCGGCGAGCTGCCGAGCGGCAGCAGCACCGATGCCCGACGCCCCACCGGTGACGATTGCACTGACTCCGTTGATGTCCATGAGCGCACCATAGGCCACGCTCTCCGACGATCGATCATCGATCGCGTCGCCCGCCGGGGCGGGCCGCTCACGGGTCAGTAGGAGACGACACCGTTCACGTCGACGAGCAGGTCGGCCTGGCCATAGACATAGATGCAGACCTTCCCGTAGCGGCTGACCGGGGCGATCACCCCGTTGGCGATCGTGAGCCCCGTGGTGAAGTTCACATTGCTGGCGTTCGGTCGCACGCGGCATGGGTAGACCGTCACGTAACCCCCAGCGGAGCTCGTCGAGGAGTTCACGACGGTGATGTTGAGCGAGGCCGAGAGCATCCTCGAGGTGTCGATACCGGGCAGATTGCTCAGGTCGACCTCGAGGGGACCGCCACTGCCGTCGACCGCCCCGATCCGACCGGTGGCGCGAGTGTCGACCACGCGGACCGGGGAGAGCGGGGTGTAGTCGGCGCCGTTCGGGAAGTAACCGGAGACGTCGGCGATCAACTGCGCTCCCCCGGAGACGAAGATGCAGACCGTGCCCGAGGCCGACACCGGCGCGATGACCGCATTGGCGATGGTGCGGCCCGAGGTGAAGTTCAGGTTGCTCGAGTTCGGCCGGTCACCGCACGGGAAGACGGTGACGAATCCTCCTCCCGGGCCGCTTCTGGTCTGGTCGACCGTGAGGTTGAGCGCCACTGCGGCCACATCTCCGCCGGGCAGGCCGCCACGACCGAGGACCGGGAACTCGATCGTTCCGTCGGCCACCTCGCCGACCGGGGCGCCGTTGCCGGTGCGGGTGTCGAGCACGCGACCGGGCGTGAGCGCGACGAAGTCGGTGGAGCTCGGGAAGTAGGCCGAGACGTCCGCGAGCAGGTGAGCTGATCCCCGCACGTAGAAGCAGACGGTCCCCGTCGCCGAGACAGGGGCGATGACCGAGTTGGCGATCGTCTGGCCGGAGCGGAAGTTGAGGTTGCTCGAGTTCGGCTGCTCACCGCACGGGAACACCGTGAGGTACCCGCCGTAGCGGTCGGTGCTGGACTCGACCGCGGTGACGTTGAGGGCCACAGCGGATACCGACGTGCCGGGGACACCACCCTCGCCGAGCACCTGCACCTCGATGGTGCGGTTCGTGACCTTGCCGATGGAGGAGACTCCCCGACCGGTGCGGGTGTCGAGCAGGCGGGCCGGGGTAACGGGCACCATCTGGTCGAGCTCTCCCACCGCGATGTAGGCCGGATCGGTCACCTCAAGGATCCTCGACCGGAGCCAACTCGCGAACTTCGCCTGACCGGTCGAGGTGAGGTGGACTCCGTCGGAGTACCAGCGGTCGGCCTCACCGTGGTCACTGGCGGCGGCCCAGTCGACCACGATCAGGTTGGACCAGCGCCCACGGGCGCTCTCGAGAGCGGCGTTGGCAGGGGCGTACCGCGACACGCCGTTGGCCTGTCGCCGTTCGGACATCGTGGTCCAGATGACGACTCCGACCCCGCGGGCCGACAGGGTGGACATCACCTGGTCGATGCGACCCGAGAGCTCCGCCGGGTCATCGTTGTAGCCGAGTTCGACCACCACGATGTCGGTGCCTGCCGGAACCGATGCGGCCGCGCCCACGCCGTCGGGCATGACCGATCCTCCGGCGGTGCGGCGGCTCGAGAGGGCGTCGTGGGTGTAGGAGGAGAAGACCCCCGACATGAGCGCCGGGAGCTCGGTGGCGATGCTCGCTCCGACCGAGTCACCGATGAAGTAGAGGGACTGGTCGACCGCGACCTCTCGGGTGACCGGGGTGACGGTGAACCCCGGCGAGGGAAGGTCGAACTGGCCGCGGAACGACCAGGCGGACACGTGCTCACCGTCGTCGAGGCGGACCCGGTTCGCGTAGATGCCCTCATACGGCGATGCCGGGTCGAGGACCGTGGTGACCCGACTCGGCTCGGCGCCGCCGTAGGCCGAGCGGAGCGCGGCCACCGAGATCACCCGCGTCCAGCGGTGGCTCGGGTTGAGCGCGGTCGCGTCGGCGGGGTCGGCGATGCTCGGGAAGGCACCCCCTGCGGTCTGCGGGCCGTTGGAGGCGGAGAACTCGGTGGACGCGATGGTGCCCGGCGCGATGCCGTGCGCGTTGCCGGCGGCCCACACCCGCACCCGCCCCGCCGTGTCGGCGATGGCCCGGTCGGTCTGGCTGGCCTCGACGGATTGCGGACCGGCGTCGACGTTGGCCCGGCTGGCCGAACCGCCGTACACCTGGCAGGCCATCGTGTCGCAGGTCTGGGCGTACACGTATCTGGACTGCTCGAGCCCGTAGCCGCGCGCGGCGACCGCCTGCGCCCGCAGTGCGTTCATACCGCGGCCGTCGCCGCGATCACCCCACGACGGCGACACCTCGCGGGGCACCACACCCCGGAGGTAGTCCTCGAGGCCGACATCGTTGACCACCCGATTGCCGACGTCGGTGTGGAGGAACCGCAGCGAACCGCGGTAGTGGACGATCCGGCCACTGGCCTCGCAGAGACCGAGCACATCGCCCGGGGCTGCTGACGATTCGCCGACATCGGTGGTGAGCACCACCGGCCCCGGAACCCCCGAGGCGACCTCCGTCCAACCCTCGTCGGAGGTCGAGTTGCCGATGATCACCCGCGCGGCGGTGGCGTCGTCGATGTCCCAGATGCCGTCGGTGGGCAGACCGTTGGCGATCTGGAAGGCTCGGACGGCCGACTCGGTCAGCGGACCGAAGTTGCCGTCGATGCCGCGCGGATCGAAGCCGACGGCGGTGAGGAACGTCTGGATGCGCTCGACCTCATCGTCGGCCGTCGAGCCGTAGGCGACCGGGCCGTCAGGAACGGTGAGCGTCGACGCCCCGATGCACTGCGGGGCGGCCGCCACCGAGATGGTGAACGAGTTCGGCGCCGACTCGACGATCCGGATGGCCGGGTGGGCGGTCGAGGCCGAGTGCGACGGCGAGCTCCAGCGGGCTGACGACGTGGTGGAGATCACCCCGAACACCGCCGAGCCGTCCCACTCGGTGAGGCGGACCGAGATGCGCCGGGCCACGTCGACCGATCCGAGCTCGGTACCGCCGTAGTAGTGGTCGAGGATCTGCTCCCAGGACCAGCCCTCGTCGACGGCCCAGCCGTAGGCACCCCACTGGCTCATACCGCGGCCGTGCCCGTCGCCGGTGCCCTCCACGAGATACGCGACCACGTCGGAGGTCGAGTTCGGATTGGCCGAGGCCGGACCACCGGGCGCGACGACGAGCGAGGACCCCGCGGCGAGGGCCGCGGAGAGCAGGATCGCTCGACGGCGACGGGGGGTGCGTCGAGGGGACGGCATCACAGCGAACCGTAGTGAACGGGTGTTCGATTTTGGCGTCACCCCGGACGGCGGGCTCAGGCCTTCGGGACCGCCGCCACGGCGAGCGCGTCGACGCGATCGTTCATCGGGTCGCCACTGTGGCCCTTGACCCACTCGAAGGTCACCGAGCGCTGCTCCACGAGGTCGACCAGGGGTTCCCAGAGATCGACGTTGGCGACCGGTTGGCGCTGTGAGTTCCGCCAGCCGTTCTTGCGCCAACGGACCCACCAGCCGTCGCGGAAGCAGTGCACCACGTAGGTCGAGTCGCTGACCACATGGATGGCGACCTCATCGGTCGCCAGCGACCGGACCGCCTCGAGCACGGCCATGAGCTCCATCCGCTGATTGGTGGTGGACGACTCGCCGCCGGAGTCGTGCCGCTCCCCCGCCGGTGCCGTCGCCCAGGCCCAGCCCCCGGGGCCCGGATTGCCCGAGCAGGCCCCGTCGGTGTACACCACGATGCGCTCGGAGGACATCCGCCGAGCATGACACGACCCGACCACGACGGTGCGGATGCCGGGTGAGCGACCCCGGATCGACCGACGTGTCGGACGACACGCCGACATCCGGCGGGGTACTCGGCGGTAACCGTGCGAGAATGGGGGCATGATCTTTGACGGGTACGTCCATCAGCTCCCCGACACCGACCCCGGGGAGACCGAGGAGTGGCTCGACTCCCTCGATGCCGTCGTCGACACCCACGGCAAGACCCGGGCGCGGTTCCTCCTCTCCCGACTCCTCAGCCACGCGAACGCCCGCCAGGTGAGCTTCCCCGCCACCGTGTCCACCCCGTACGTGAACACCATCCCGCGCGAACAGGAGCTCTGGTTCCCCGGCGACGAGCACATCGAACGCCGGATCCGGGCCTTCATCCGTTGGAACGCGGCGATCATGGTCGTCAAGGCCAACAAGCTGGCCGACGGCATCGGCGGACACCTGTCGACCTTCGCCTCATCGGCCTCGCTCTACGAGATCGGCTTCAACCACTTCTTCCGCGGCAAGGACGCCGATGGGATGGGCGACCACGTCTACTTCCAGGGCCACGCCGCTCCGGGCGTGTACGCGCGCGCCTTCCTTGAGGGCCGTCTCACCACTGACGACCTGGACCACTTCCGTCGTGAGATCGGCCGGGGTGGTCGTGGACTCTCGAGTTACCCGCACCCGAGGCTCATGCCCGACTTCTGGGAGTTTCCGACGGTGTCGATGGGGCTCGGGCCGATCAGCGCCCTCTACCACGCCCGCTTCAACCGGTACCTCGCCAACCGGCAGCTCGACGACACGTCGAACAGCCGCGTCTGGGCGTTCCTCGGCGACGGCGAGTGCGACGAGCCCGAGACCCTCGGGGCCATCTCGCTCGCGGCCCGCGAGCACCTCGACAACCTCGTCTTCGTCGTGAACTGCAACCTGCAGCGCCTCGACGGGCCGGTCCGGGGCAACGGCAAGGTCATCCAGGAGCTCGAGGCCGTGTTCCGTGGCGCCGGCTGGAACGTCATCAAGGTCATCTGGGGCTCGAAGTGGGATGAGCTCCTCGCTCAGGACAAGGACGGCGTCCTGCTGAACCAGATGAACACGACCGTCGACGGCGAGTTCCAGCGCTACGCCGTGGAGAGCGGGAACTACATCCGCGAGAACTTCTTCGGACCTGATCCGCGCCTCCGGCAGATGGTGTCGCACCTCAGCGACGACGAGCTCCGCAACCTGCCCCGAGGCGGCCACGACTACACCAAGCTGTACGCCGCCTATCGGTCCGCGGTCGAGAACCTCGGTTCGGGTCGCCCGACCGTCATCCTCGCCAAGACGGTGAAGGGCTGGACCCTCGGACCGGGCTTCGAGGGTCGCAACTCGACCCACTCCATCAAGAAGATGACCGAGCAGCAGCTCCTCGAGTTGCGCGATCGCCTCCACCTGCACGAGGAGATCCCCGAGTCGTCGATCACGGCCGACGATCCGCCCTACTTCCGACCCTCGGAGGACTCCATCGAGTACCAGTACATGATGGAGCGCCGGAAGAGCCTCGGCGGGGTCCTCCCACGGCGGACCACCACGGTGCGTCGACCGATCTCAATGCCCTCCCCCGAGACCTTCGCCGAGATGAACGCCGGCTCGGGCGAGATGGCCGTGAGCACCACGATGGGTTTCACCCGCCTGCTCCGCAGCCTCTGCCGCGACGAGGGCATCGGCCGTCGCATCGTGCCGATCATCCCCGACGAGGCCCGCACCTTCGGCATGGACTCGCTGTTCCGCGAACTCGAGATCTACGCGGCCCAGGGGCAGAAGTACGAGCCGGTCGACCACGACCTCCTGCTGTCGTACACCGAGGACTCCGACGGCCAGATCCTCGAGGAGGGCATCACCGAGTCGGGCTCGATGGCGAGCTTCATCGCTGCCGGCACCAGCTACGCCACCCGTGGCGTGCCGATGATCCCCTTCTACACCTTCTATTCGATGTTCGGTTTCCAGCGGACCGGTGACCTCATCTGGCAGGCCGCCGACATCCGCGCCAGGGGCTTCCTGATGGGGGCCACCGCCGGACGCACGACGCTCCTCGGTGAGGGCCTCCAACACCAGGACGGGCACTCGCTCGTCCTCGCGTCCACCGTGCCCGCGGTCCAGGCGTTCGATCCGGCCTTCGCCTACGAGGTCGGCGCCATCGTCCGCGCCGGCATCGACCAGATGTACGGACCGGTCACCCCCGACGCCGAGCGCGACGTCATCTACTACCTCACCCTCTACAACGAGAACTACCCGATGCCGGCCCTGCCGGAGGACCCGGCGCTGGCCGAGGAGTTCAGCCGCGGAGCCGTCAGGGGCATGTACAGATTCGCAGCCGCCCCCGAAGGCCACGCTCGCCGCGTCAGGCCGTCGACGAGCTCGCCAAGCACTACGACGTCGGGGCCGAACTCTGGTCGGTGACCAACTACAAGCGCCTCCGCGAGCAGGCGATGGCCACCGAGCGGGTCAACCGCCTGCATCCGACCGCGGAGCGGCAGGTCCCGCTGGTGTCGTCGCTCCTGTCGGAGTCGACCGGGCCGATCACGGCCGTCACCGACTTCATGTGCGCGGTGCCCGAACAGATCGGGCGCTACGTGCCGAGCGGACGTCCCTTCAAGGTGCTGGGCACCGACGGTATGGGCCGTAGCGACACCCGTGAGGCGCTGCGGCGCCACTTCGAGGTCGACTGCGGCCATGTCGTCGTGTCGACCCTCGAGGGTCTCGCCGATCTCGGTGAGGTCGACCGCTCGGTCGTGGCTGACGCGATCGCCCGCTACGACATCGATCCCGACGCGGTCGATCCCTTCCTCGTCTGACCCGCCTGGGTTCAGTCGGGACGCACCCGGTCGAGCCAGCCACTGAGGACGGCGACCGCCCGTGGGTCGTGACGCAGCCGGTGCCCGGCGCCGGCGAGCACGTTGAGCTCCGCTGAGCCGTGCGCCTGGGCGAGTTGACGGGCGTCCGACACCGGCACGCTCTCATCATCCTCACCATGGAGGACGAGCAGCGGCCGCGGGGCGAACCGTCTCGCCGACGGAACCGGCCGGAAACGGCGGAAGGCGCGAGACCAGTCCTCCATGGAGGTCGGATATCCGGGTGTCCGGACCGCCCCGATGTCCCGGGCGTGCTCGAGGAACCGTCGTGGTTGCTCCGCCCAGTCATCGAAGTCGGCCCGCGGTGACAGCAGTGCGGCGCCGATCACCCGCGGGTCGTCCGCGGCGGCGCAGATGGCGAGCGACCCACCGGTGTTGGTCCCGATGAGCACGACTCCGTTGAGGTCGACGCTGCGATCGAGGTGGTCGATCGCGTTCCTGAGGTCGTCCATCCAACCCTGGAGCGAGAAGTCGCCGGTGGACTCACCGCAACCGCTGAAGGTGAAGGTGAGCGCGGCGTATCCGACCTCGCTGGAGAGTCGATCGATGAGCTCGGGGAAGGTTCCGGCCGATCGCCGGGCGTCGAGCGGGCCGATCGGGAAGCCGTGACAGAGCACCAGTCCGGGTGTCGGGCCGTCAGCGCCGGCCGGGAGGCTCAGATGGCACGCGAGGCGCTCGTGGCCGCTCGGGAAGCTCGAGTCCACGCTGGCCGCCCTCAGGCGCGCGGACGGCGATGACGCCGGCGCATCCCCGGCCGAGCGGCGGTGTAGCCGCGATTTCGGGCCTCGGCGAGGGTGTCGGGGGCGAAGCAGATCCCGACCTCGGCCTCGACGATGTCATCGATGACGGTCGTGTCGGTCCACTCGTCGAGGTCGTAGACGAGCTGGGTCCGCTTGTCACCGAGGAACCGGGTGTGCTCGAAACGGGAGGGGCGTTCCATGGCCGGAGAACCTAGCCGCCGATCACATCGTCGGGGGCGGCGGTCGGGCCGACCGCGCCGATCGCCTCGAAGTAGGCGAGGTGCGCGCCGACTACCTCGACGGCGTCGACGTCGTCGAGGAGCTCCACCCCGCTCTCGCCCGCCGTGGCCAACAGGTGCGCGATCAGGGTCGTCTCGTCGACGACCACCGTCTCGTCGATGTCCTGGGCTCGGTCGACCACCCGGTCGGGTTGCAGGCCGCGCTCGTGGAGCCAGCCCATGTGGGCGATGAGGAGGAGTTCGACCTCGGCCGGGGTCAGCCTCGCCTGACTGGATCCGGGGATCCGGTCGCAGACGAAGTCGACGGCCTCGTCGAGCCGGTAGACCGCTCGCGGAGAGATCGCGTCGAGCCGGTGCGACTCACGCCCGATGGAGACGGTCGCGATGATGAAGGTCAGCGCAGCGGCGACGACCGATGCGAGGAGGGTCGAGGTGCTCACCTGCGCAACACCCTCGAGTGGGGTCAGATCCCGATTCGCTGCGCGAGGACCTCACGGTGGTAGGTCGGGTCGCCGAAGAGCAGCTCGGATGACTTCGCTCGCTTGAAGTAGAGGTGGGCGGGGTGCTCCCAGGTGAATCCGATGCCGCCGTGGATCTGGATGTTCTCGGCCGTGGCGTGGAAGTAGGCCTCCGAGCAGTAGGCCTTGGCGAGCGAGGCGACCGAGGGCAGCTCGTCGTTCATCTCACTGGCGCACCAGAGCCCGTAGTACGCGGCGCTCTTCGCCGACTCGACCTCGAGCAGCATGTCGGCGCACTTGTGCTTGATCGCCTGGAAGGAGCCGATGGGGCGACCGAACTGGACGCGGTCCTTGGCGTACTGGACGGCCATGTCGAGCACGAACTGCGCGCCACCGACCTGCTCGGCGGCGAGGCCGACCGCGGCGAGGTCGAGGACAGTCTCGAGGACCTGCCAGCCGCCACCGTCGGCTCCGATGAGCGTGGCCGGGGTCGAGGAGAACTCGAGGCGGGCCTGCTTGCGGGTCTGGTCCATGGTCGCGAGCGCGGTGCGCTCGAGGCCGGAGGCATCACCGTTGACCGCGAAGAGGCTGACACCGGCGGCCGTCCGCGCCGCCACGATGATCAGGTCGGCGGTGTGCCCGTCGAGGACGTAGGACTTGGTGCCGGTCAGGGTGTGTCCATCGCCCGAGGCGGTCGCCTCCATGGTGATGCCGCTCTCGTCCCAGCGGCCCGACGGCTCGGTGAAGGCGAGGGTGGCGATGGTTGTCCCAGCTGCGATGCCCGGGAGGTGCGCCGCCTTGGCGGCGTCGTCACCGGAGTGGATGAGCGCGTTGGCCGCGAGCACCACGGAGGAGAAGAACGGGGCGCACAGCAGGGCGCGGCCCATCTCCTCCAGGACGATGCCGAGTTCGACGTAGCCGAAGCCGGAGCCGCCGTACTCCTCGGGGATGTGCAGACCCTGGAGTCCCATCTGCTCGGCCATCTGGCTCCATACGTCGCCGTCGAAGCCGGCCTCGGTCTCCATCTGCTCGCGCACCGCCTCCTCGGAGCTCTTGGCTTCCATGAAGGCGCGGATGGTGCTGCGCAGTTCGTCCTGTTCCTCGGTGAAGGCGAAGTTCATGCCGCGAGTGTGTCAGTCGGCGATCGATCCGACAAGTCGTAATGTGTACATCTATGTACACAACACTCGGTATCCGAGACCTCCGCTCCGACCTCGCCGCGGCCGTGCGGCGAGCCCGTTCGGGCGAGCGCACCGTGATCACCGACCGGGGCGATCCGGTCGCTGAGCTCGGCCCCCCGACCGCCGCAGACCCCGACGGCAGCCTCGAGATGCTGGTCCACCGCGGCGCGCTCATCGAACCGCGTCGGCGCGGACCGCGCCGGCCGCCCCGAGCGGTCACTGTGTTTTCGGGAACCCGTCTCGACCGCGCGCTCCGGGAGATCCGCGGATGAACCACCTCGCCCTCGACTCGACCGCTGTGCTGTCACTGTGCGTCGATCATCCCCACCGAGATCCGCTCGTCGACCTGTTCATGGACTCCGAGGTGGTGAGCGCGAGCGCCCTCGCCCTCACCGAGGCGCTGGCGGGTATCGACCGGATCACCGACTCCTCCATCGACCGGGGCGATCTCGAGGACGAAGTGCGCCTCCTGTGGGACCAGGTGCACGTCGTCCCGATCGACACCGCGTGCCTCGAGGACGCAGCCGTACTCCTGCGCCAACGTCCACTGCGCCTGAGCGACGCGATCCACCTGAGCGCGGCGGTCCGACTCGGGCGCGGACTGACCTGGGCCACCCACGACCCGGTGCAGATCGCCGTCGCCGAGGGCCTCGGACTCGGGGTGTGGTCCCCGACCTCGTGACCGGTGGCGGTGGGACCCGCGCAGATGGGAGACTCACAGCGATGTCGACGCTC
>RGGX01000101.1 GCA_010024485.1 Actinomycetota bacterium
TGGGTGATCTGGTCGACGGGGCAGATGATGTTGGCCGAGTCGGCGTACTGGGCGACCATGCGGAAGGTCTTACGCTCACCCGATCCGCCGATCATCACCGGAACCCGCCGCACCGGAGGAGGCTCGTTGATGGCCTCGGTGACGGAGTACCACTTCCCGGCGAGCGAGGGTCGCTCGCCGCGCAGCATCGGAAGGATGATGTTGAGAGCCTCCTCGAGTTTCTCGAAGCGGTCGGTGAAGGTGCCGAACTCGATACCGAATGAGTCGTGCTCGAGTTGGAACCAACCGGCGCCGATACCGAGTTGCGCTCGTCCGTCGGACACGACGTCGAGGGTGGTGATGATCTTCGCGAGGACCGCGGGGTTCCGGTAGGTGTTGCCGGTCACCAGCGAGGACAGACGCACCCGCGAGGTCTCACGGGCGATGGCGCCGAGGGCGGTGTAGCACTCCAGCATGTAGTCGTCGGGCTGTCCGAGACCCGGGAGCTGGAAGAAGTGGTCCATGAGCATGACGGTGTCGAAGCCCGAGTTCTCGGCTTCGACGGCCTGGCGGATCACATGGGCGAACACCCCGCTCTGGTCGACCTCCGGATAGGAGAACGATGGGATCTGGTAGCCGAGACGGGTCATGTTTCCTCCGGGGTGGTCGCGCGCTGTTCCGCTTGATCGGCACTCCTGTAAGGATGTGCCTGTGAAGGTGGTCTACACCCTGCGCCACCGCGCGCACCATCCCGAGCGTGAGCTGGAGGACTCGCGGTTCCAGGAACCGTTCGAGCATCCGGGTCGAGCCGAGATCATCCGCGCCGCCCTCGCCGCCGACGAGCGCTTCGAATTCGTCGCCCCCGATGATCACGGTCGCGCCCCGATCGACGCGGTCCACGACCCGGGTCTCGTCGACTTCCTCGAGACGGCCTGGACCCGTTTCCAGGAGGAGCACGGACCGACCCACGACGTGATCCCCGATGTGTTCTCGATGGCCGGCATACGCGATGGGATGGGCCCGGCCCGCAGGCCGGACTCGATCTCGATGGAACTCGGCTGGTGGTGCTTCGAGACGACCACCCCGCTCACCCAGGGCACCTACGACGCCGCGCGGTCATCGGTCGACGTCGCGTTGACCGCGGCCGATCTGGTCCGAGGCGGCGAGGGGATGGCGTACGGGCTCTGCCGCCCTCCGGGTCACCACGCCTCCCGTTCGCTCTACGGCGGGTACTGCTTCTTCAACAACGCGGCTGTTGTCGCTGAACACCTGTCGCGCACCACCGGGTCGCGGGTGGCGGTCCTCGACGTCGACTACCACCACGGCAACGGCACCCAGCAGATCTTCTACGACCGCGAGGAGGTGTTCTTCGCCTCCCTGCATGGCGATCCGAGGCGCGCGTACCCATATCTCACCGGACATGTCGATGAGACCGGGTCGGGGGCCGGCAGCGATGCCACGGTGAACTATCCGCTTCCCGCCGGCTGCGACGACGACGCCTACCTGACCGCGCTGACCGGTGCCTGTGAGCGGGTGGTGGCCTCGGGGGCGGAGACCGTCGTGGTGTCCCTCGGCCTCGACACCTTCCATGAGGATCCGATCAGCGATCTCTCGCTCACGGCCGACGGTCTGGAGCGCTGCGGCCGACTCGTCGCCGAGATGGGTCTGCCGACCGTCGTGCTCCAAGAGGGCGGCTACGCGACCGATGCCCTCGGGGAGAACGCCCGCCGCTGGTTGTCCGGGGCGATGGGGCCCGGCGCCCCGGCTGGCTGAGTGGCGTTCAGGCGGCCCGGAGGTCGCTGAGCACCGCGGCCCACCGGTCGGGATCGCTCTGGTAGGGGGCGTAGAAGCCGAGGCGGTCGACGATGTCGCCGAAACGGCGGCGGAGTTCGGGCGCGATTCCCTCGGGCTCGGCGACGACGGCGAAGGTGTTGAGGATCTCGTCGTCGATCAGGTCACCCATGGTCTTCCACTCACCCTGTTTCGACAGTCGGTTCAGCTCGTCCTGGAGGTCTCCCCAGCCATGGAGGTCGAGCACCGCGCGATAGGCGGGGGTCGATCCGTAGAAGGCGATCTGCTGGCGGGTCGCCGCCGAGGCGGAGTCCATCTCCTCCTCGTTGTTGCCGGTCACCACGAACAGCGGGCCGGAGACCTCAAACCCGTCGAGGCTGAGACCGGCGCGCT
Organism: Actinomycetota bacterium; assembly: GCA_010024485.1. GTDB lineage: Bacteria > Actinomycetota > Acidimicrobiia > Acidimicrobiales > Ilumatobacteraceae > Casp-actino5. The sequence continues at coordinate 2,164 of RGGX01000101.1, forward strand.
CACGGCCTCGCTGGAGAGCGGGGATCGTCACCTCGCGGAGGTAGCGCTCGGTGGTGAACCCGTGGCAGAAGAACCCGTCGCACACCTCGCCGGCGACCTCGGTCATCATCTGCCCGACTCCGGCGAGGAAGATCTTCGGGAGGCCGAACTCGGCGAGGTCTCCGGCATCGGGTGTGAAGAAGGGCGTCATGAGCGTGTGCCGGTAGAACTCTCCGCGGAAGGCGAGGGGTTCCCCGTTGGACCAGGTGTCCCAGATGGCGCGGACGGCCTGGATCATCTCGCGCATCCTCGGTGCCGGATGGCTCCACTCCATCGAGAACCGCTTGGTGATGTGCGGTTTGATCTGGCTGCCGAGCCCGAGATGGAAGCGCCCGCGCGAGAAGGTCTGCAGGTCCCACCCGATGTTGGCGAGCAGCATCGGGTTGCGGGCGAAGGCGACGGCGATCGAGGTGCCGATGTCGACCCGCTCGGTCGACGACGCGGCGGCGACGAGTGGCAGGAACGGGTCGTGGGCGGTCTCGGCGGTCCACACGCCGTCGTAGTTGGCGGCCTCGAACTCGGCGGCGGCGGGTCCGGCTTGGGCGATGGTCGAGGGGAGGGTCGCGTCGATCTTCATTACCGGAGAGTAACCGGAGGTGTCCCGGCGATCGTCGGTCGGAGGGTCCGGCGTGGTCGGCTCAGTCCTGGTCGCGGAGGAACTGCTCGATCTCGGCACCGATCTCCTCGGCTGAACGCAACTCGATTCGCGGGTCCCCGAGGTCGATCCCGCTCGGGGTGTCGTCGGTGGAGTCGTGGATCCGCTCGAGTTGCTCGAGCATCGAGCGGTGCTCGTCGTTGCCGGCGATGAGGTCGTCGATGCGCTGGCGCTGCTTGACCGTCTGTTGACGGATCCCCGTGCCGTCGACCACGACGTCGACCGCTTCGCGGAGACCGTCGAGCAGGGCGACCGCCGCGGCCGGGTAGGGCATGGTCGAGACGTAGTGGGGGACCTGCGCCCAGATCCCGAGGGAGGGGATGCCGAGCGAGTGCATCTCGTGCTCGAGGATCGCGCAGATCCCGGCCGGCACCTCGAGGGTGGACCGAAGGAACGGCACCCGGGCGAGCACGTCCTGGGACGGCGTGGTGATCGACAGGCGGGGTGGTCGGGTGTGGGGCGCGGCGAAGGGGTAGGCGCCGAGGTGCGCCATCGCGGTCACGCCCAGTCGGGTGGCGAGGTGGGAGATCTCGGCGCGGAAGCGGTGCCAGGCCATGTCGGGCTCGGGGCCGCTCAGCAGGACGAGGTCGTGGCCGGCGAGATCGCGTCCGACGGAGACGGTGATGTGCTGCCACTCGACGAGGGTGTTGAGCCCCTCGTCGAGATGCAGGGTGGGTCGTCGCGCCCGGAAGTCGATGAAGGGGTCGTCGTCGAACACCGCGACGGGCGAGGTGTCGCACTCGGTGATCACGGCCTGCATTGCCGCTTGGGCGGCGCCACCGGAGTCGATCCAGCCGGTGAGGGCGACCACCATCACCGGTCGCTCCAGTTCAGGCGGCTCCGCGAGCCATCGGATCGTGTCCCCCGGACTCGTCATTGGGCACCCATGATGTCGGCGGCTCGTTGGGCTGCGGCGTCGACCTGCTGGCGGAAGGGTTCCAGTTCGGCGGGGTCGCGCGAACCGAGGGCGCCGCCGAGGTAGCGGGCGTAGACACCCTCGAGGATGCAGGCCAGCTTCCAGGAGGCGAAGGCGACGTAGACGTCGAGTCGGCTGAGGTCGCGGCCCGATACCTCGCCGTAGCGGGTGATCAGATCAGCCCGGTCCCAGAACCCCTCGACCCGAGTGGCCGGAGCGGCCCAGGCGCTCGGCTCGTCGTTCGGCCCGGTCCAGTAGACGGCGAGGAGACCGATGTCGGCGAGCGGGTCGCCGAGGGTGCAGATCTCCCAGTCGAGGATCGCGGCGACGGTGCCGTCCGCGGCGAGCATGGTGTTGTCGAGCCGGTAGTCGCCGTGGACGATGGAGACCGAGGTCTGCTCGGGGAGGTCGGCGAGCAGAGCGTCGTGCACCTCGTCGACGAGCGGGAGGTCACGGGTCTTCTGGGCGTTCCACTGCCCGTACCAGCGCTTCAGTTGCCGGGCGAGGTAGCCGTCGTGGCGACCGAGGCCCTCGAGACCGACGTCGTGGGGGTCGATCGCGTGGAGGGCCGCCAGATTGTCGATGAGTGACCGGCTGGCGTTGGAGCGCCCGTCGGAGTCGAGAGCGCTCCGGGCCGTCTCCTCATCGCGGATGACCGTGCCGTCGACATAGCTCATCACATAGAACGGCGCGCCGTTGACCGACTCGTCGTCGCACATACCGAGCGTGGTCGGGACCGGCAGCGAGGACGTCGCGAGACCCGAGATCACCCGGTGCTCACGACCCATGTCGTGGGCGCTCGCGAGCCCGTGGGAGAGGGGAGGTCGCCGCAGCACCATCCGGCGACCATCGCTTCCGATGACCGAGAAGGTGAGATTGGAGTGACCCCCGGCGATGACCTCGAAGCGGTAGGGGCCCTGGGCGCCGGGGACGTTCTCATCGAGCCAGGCGGAGACAGCTGACGACTCGATCCCGATCGGCGTGTCGACTCCGGAATCGGTCGGCGCCCCCATGCGGCGATGGTATCGGCACAGCGTCTTCGCGCATCCGTGGGCGAGGTGCCCACGCGACCCCGCATCGGTAGGTTGATCCCATGACCGATCTCGGAGCCCTCGGCA
>RGGX01000102.1 GCA_010024485.1 Actinomycetota bacterium
GATCGAGCACATGGCCAACAGCAGGCCGAGCTTCAGTCCGTCGACGAGCAGTTGCACCCACTCGATCGCAGTCACCTCGGAGACCGCGGCCTCACCGAGCGGGAAGAGCGCTCCCTTGGACTTGCCCGGGGTGTCGATGACCACCTGCGCCGGGTTCTTGTCGGGGTTGCGGAGATCGACGCCTGCCGGGAGGGTGCTCACATCGAGGAGGACCGAGTAGGTGCCGACCGGGACCGACACCGACCAGTCACCCTCCTCGTTCGTGGAACCGGTGGCCACCTCGTTGCCCGACTCGTCGCTGATGATGAACACCACATCCGGCACGGGGAACTTCGTTCCCTCAGCATCCTTCGCGGAGAGCGAACCCTTGATCTCACCGTTGTCGTCCTGAGCCGCGGCCGGCGACGAGATCGCGAGGAGTGAGATCACCGCAGCGGCGGCTGCTGCCACGAGGGCCCCGACGGCACCCGAACGGGCGCGCCGCGACACCCCAGAGACGACTTTCTCCCCCATCAAGCGTGAGACACTACTCCGCTCGACGCCATCGACTGGAACTCCGAGCCGGTTCGCGAGGTGTCGAGGAGGACGAACACCGTCGCCAGCTGGAGCGCGGTCGCCCCCGCCACGTGGGCGCCCACCAGGATCTCGGGTACACCCGTGAAGTACTGGGTGTATCCGATCGCGGCCTGGAGCACCGCGATGAACATCCATCGCGACACCGCCGGCCGGATCGAGGCGGCGGGTCCTCCCGCGCGCGCCCGGAGCGACAGGACGACCGCCAGCAGGATCGTGACCATCACCGAGACACCGTGAACCCTCGCCACCGAGGCGATGTCCACGCCGAGACGAACGGCGTCCTCGTCGCCGGCGTGCGGCCCGGCCCCGGTCACCACTGTGCCGGTGACGATGACCACGGAGACCCCGACGACGAGCAGGATCGCCAGCAGCCGGCTGCGCGGGTCGACGGTCAACGACCGCGGCTGGTCATCCTCCTCACCCGAGCGACGCACCAGGACAGCGCCAGCGGCGATGAGACCCATGGACAGCAGCAGATGCCCCTGCACGGCGTAGGGGTGCAGGTCGACCCAGACCGTGACGGCGCCGAGAAGGGCGTTGGCCACCACCCCGGCGACGAGGAGCCATGAGATCGCGACGAGATCGCGACGACGCCGCTCCCGCAGCATCGACCCGAGCACAGCGGCGATGACCGCGGCCGCCACCACCCCGGTGAACAGTCGATTGACCTGCTCGATCGCCGAGTGGGCACTCGAGACGTCGACGAACCGCTCCGAATTGCAGTTCGGCCAGTCGTCGCACCCGAGACCGCTGTTGGTGAGGCGCACCGCGGCCCCCGAGACGATGATCACCGAGAGCGAGAGCAGTGACCCGACCGCGATCTGGCGGTAGCGGGAGGCGCCGATGACCACCCTTGGAGGCTACCCAGCCGGCGCCTGCCGGTCTCCTCGGGCTTCAGCCCCCGAGATTGACGTAGATCTGCTTGGTCTCGAGGTACGCGTCGAGCGCGTATGGGCCGAGCTCGCGCCCCACCCCGCTCTGCTTGTAGCCGCCCCAGAGCGACTCACTCGGGGCTGGCTGACTGTCGTTGATCCAGACCACGCCGGCCCGCACCCGCCGGGCGGTGTTGAGCGCGAGGTTGATGTCGCGGGTCCAGATCGCGGCGGCCAGTCCGTACTCGGTCTGGTTGGCGAGGCGAACCACCTCCTCCACCTCGTCGAAACGGAGCACGGTCGCCACCGGGCCGAAGATCTCCTCCCGAGCGATCGCCGGGGAGTGGTCGGGAACCTCGAAGACGCTCGGAGCGACGAAGAACCCGTCGGCGAACTCGTCGGACTCCGGCATCGCCCCGGAGAACACGTGCCTCGCTCCATCGGCTGGGGCACCGTCCACATAGGCCATCACCCGGTCGCGCTGACGGGCCGACACCAACGGACCCATCGTGGTCGACTCGTCGAGACCGGACCCCAGGCGGATGGCGCCGGCCTCGGCCACCATCCCCTCGAGAACCCGGTCGTACACCGAGGAGTGCACGAAGATCCGGCTGCCGGCCGAGCACACCTCCCCCTGGTTGCCGAAGATCCCGGCCGCCGATCCGACAATCGCGTCATCGAGCGGCGCGTCACCGAAGATGATGTTCGGGCTCTTGCCGCCGAGCTCGAGGGTGACCCGCTTGAGTTGGTCGGCGCAGGTGCGCTGGATGTGGCGACCGACGGCGAGGGAACCGGTGAAGGAGATCTTGTCGACGCGCTCATCGGTGAGCATCGGCTCTCCGGCCTCCACACCGAATCCGGTCACGACATTGAGCACCCCGGCGGGCAGACCGGCCTCCTCGGCGATAGCCGCCATGCACAGCGCGGTGAGCGGGGTCTGCTCGGCCGGCTTCAACACGACCGTGCAGCCGGTCGCGAGCGCAGGCGCGACCTTCTGGGCGGCCATGAGCATCGGATAGTTCCACGGGACGATTAACCCGCAGACACCGACCGGCTCGCGCACCACCAGCGACAGCGCGTCGGTGCCCACCGGAGGGATGTCACCGGCGATCTTGGTGGCCCATCCCGCGTAGTACTCGAACATGAACGCCACCTCGTCGATGTCGCCCCGCGCGTCCGCCAGCGGCTTGCCACAGTCGAGGATCTCGATCTCGACGAGTTCGTCGCGACGCTCCCGGACGAGATCGCTCATGCGGTGGAGGATCCGAGCCCGGTCACGGGCCGAGACCGATTCGCCCCAACGCCCGCCGTCGAACGCCTCCCGGGCCGCGGCCACCGCGCGAGCGACATCGCCGGCGCGCGCTCGTGGCACTCGGGCGATGACCCGACCGGTGGCCGGATCGAGTGTCTCGAACTCCTCACCGTCGAGTGCCGCCACCCACTCTCCGTTGATGTGCATACCCGAGGGCACGCGGGCGAGGACGGCTGGGGCTCCTTCGACGGCACTGCTCATGCCCGGCAAGGTAGTCGCCAGGGCTGGGCCGCCGGAATGCCTCAGCGGGTCCGCAGGGCTGCCGGCAGATGTTGATCGTCGGCGAGACGCCGCAATGAGAAGGTGTGCGCTCCGCCGAGCTCGATGGAGCCCACCCGGGAGACCGAGCAGTGACCGATCACGAAGCGATCCCACTCCCATGGGGTGGGCACCAGGCCGAGCAGGTGGCCGATCGTGACCGAGTTGGTGCCCGCATGCGCGAACAGGAGGATCCGAGCGCCCGGTTCGCGCACCCTCCACACCGGCAATTCGTGATCGTCGCGACCCACCCCGCGCTCGGCGAGGAAGAACTCCGCCCCGTTGTGGATCCGATCGACGAAGTCGCGGACACTCTCGCCGCCCTCGAGTCCGTGCCAGCGGTCATCGGGCGCCATCCGGCGCATCTCGGCGTAGGCCTGCTCGGCCTTCTCCGCGGGACCGCCGTCCCAGCCGGGGTCTCGGATCTCGTGGAGCCAGGGGGCGATGACCTCGGGACGGTCGAGTTGCTGCAGGAGCGGCGCAGCAGTCTGACGCGCCCGTTGCAGCGGCGAGACAAGGATCTCGTCGAAGTGCTCCCCAGCCAGGTGCTCGGCGGTGATGCGGGCCTGTTCATGACCCCGATCGGTGAGAGGAGGATCTCCGACGCTCAGCCCGTTGCGCACCCACTCGGGCTCGCCGTGACGGACCAACACGATCTCCATTGGTCCGACGGTACCGTCTCGGTGTGTCGAGCCGACCCGATTGGTACACGGATCCGACCGGGCGCCACGAGTTCCGCTTCTACAACGGCGAACAGTGGACGGGCGACGTCTCCGATGCGGGGAGCCGAGGATTCGACCCCATCGCGCCGGTCTCCAACGGGCAGCGTCGACGAAGCCGGCGGGCATTGGTGGCCACCCTGCTCGGCTTCTCGGGAGTGACGATCGTGCTCATCGCCACCCTGGTGGTCCCCAGGGTCGCCGACTACCTGGAGCCCGCCCCGCACAGTGTCGAGATCACCCGCTGCGATCCCGACGGCACCCGTGTCGCCGTCGAGGTCGCCCTGACGAACACCGGCACCGCTCCGGATGGATTCACGGTCCACCTTCGGCTCTCTGACCGGTCGGGAGACGTGATCCGCGACTCGACCCTCGCCTTCGACGCGGTCGGGACCGGCGACACGGCTCGAGCCGGTGACTCGCTACCGGCGCGATTCGACGAGGTCCAGTGCTCGGTCCGAGGGGTGAGCGGCCCGCTGCCGTTCGGCATCGACCTCGGGCCCGCTCCGTCGAGTGGATGAGCCCGCTCCGCCCTAGCGTCACCGATGTGGACATGACCGACGCGCGCCCGGACACCCTCGGGGCACCCTCGCCCGCACCGTGGCGCCGCACCATCGGGCGGGCCGCCGTGCTCGGAGTGATCCTCGTCTTCGCCGTCTTCTGGACATGGGCGCTCTTCTTCGCCTCCAAGGAGGCCGTCAACCGCATCGACGACCGCGACTGGGCGGCACGAGCCGAGACGGTGTGTCGCGAGTGGAACGAGCGACGGCTCGCCCTCGCCGACTACCGGCAGATCCGAGACGGCGGCCCCGACCTCATCCGAGAGCGCGCCGACATCATCGACCGGGCCACCGACATGATCGAATCGATGATCGACGAGGTGACCGCCGTCAGCCCGAACGACGACAAGGGGATGGGGATCGTTCCGCTCTGGACCGACGAATACCGCATCTACATCGAGGACCGACGCCGTTACGCCGAGGAACTCCGCGCCTCCGGCGAGAACCTCCCGTTCTACGAGACCATGTCCGAGGTGCCGGTCTCAGAGCGCCTCGAGACCTTCGCCGGTGACAACGAGATGGATGCCTGCGCT
>RGGX01000103.1 GCA_010024485.1 Actinomycetota bacterium
TGCTACCGGGACCACGGGGTGCAGTACAAGCACCTGCTCCTGTCGCCGCTCCACACCGAAGAACGCGGCGATGGTGACCAGCAGGCATGCTCCAACGGCGGCCAGCAGACGATTACGCAGCGTCACCTCGGCTCCCTCGCCGAGTATCCGACGCCTCTCACCGTGTGGATCAGCGGCGATTCACCGATGTCGATTTTTCGTCGGAGCCCCGAGATGAATGTTTCGACGATCGCTGAATCACCGTCGAAGTCGTACTCCCAGACATGGTCGAGTATCTGAGCCCGAGAGACAACGCGACCGAGATTGGCGAGAAGCAGGCGCAGGAGTTTGTACTCAGTTGGTGTGAGGTGCACCGGCTCACCAGCGACTCGTACCTCGTGTGCGTCCTCGTCGACGAAGACGTCGCCGGCCTGCAGCATCCGCCGTTCGAGCTTCCCGGCTCGCCGCAGCGCCACTTTGACGCGTGCGACGAGTTCCTCCAGAGCGAACGGCTTGACGATGTAGTCATCGCCGCCAACGGTGAGTCCCCGCACCCGATCGTCGGTGTCACCGCGGGCCGTAAGGAACAGCACCGAACCACTCCATCCATCGGCGCGAAGACGACGCAGGGTCTCGAAACCGTCGATGTCGGGCAAGTTGATGTCGAGCACAACGACATCGATGTGTGTCGAGCGGCATTGCTTGAGCGCGTCAGCGCCGTTGTCGACGACAGTGACGTCGACACCCTGGACCAGCAGTGCAGAGGCAACGAGGAAGCGGATGTTCTCCTCGTCGTCAACGACCAGCACTTTCGGGCGTTCCACGCACAAGAGCATGCCCGCTGAGTCGATGAATCACCTGTGTGAAACCTCAAGCGTTCCTGAGGATGCCGCGCACATTCACAGGGAGTCTGGAGGATCAACCGAAGTGCTCTTGAGGGTCGAACCCGATGCTGTTCCCATGCGAAACACCACCCATCCCCTCGGTGCCACACATTCGGCGCGCCTCAAAGGAACAGCCAATCGGACACCCCAGCCGCCGCGCACGACTCTTTCTCTTGCGGCTCTCGCAGCTCTGACTCTCGCTGGGTGCGGCGGATCCAACAGCGACAGCACAGGCGACGACCCAGAGCAGGCCGCCGACGTCGGAGCAGGCGAACTCGTCATTGACGAGAATGCCGCCGGCGCAGCATCGACCGACGAAACGCCCCAGACCGAACCTGAGGTCGACACCCTCGGCTCATCCGACGAGGTCGATCCCTCCGAGGAGGAGCAGGCGATCCCCACCACCGACCTGAGTGACGAAGAGCGGGCACTCGCGTTCGCCGAGTGCATGCGCGAGGAAGGTGTGAGCAGCTGGCCGGATCCCGCGACGAACTCGGACGGCAGTATCGACCTCTCCGGCGGTGGAGCTGTTGGTCTGGGACCAACCAGCGACGTCGCGCTCAGCTCAGATGAGGTCCAAGTGGCGATCCAGGCCTGCGGCCCGCTCATCGCTGGCGCAAGTTTCCTGCCGAACAACGGGGCAGGAATGACCACGGAGACCCAAGACCAATTCGTGGACTTCGCCCAGTGCCTTCGAGACGAAGGCGTCGACGTGTCAGACCCAGACCTGAGCGATGGCGCTGCTGGACTTCTCGACTGGGACTTTGACCCGGATGACCCCGCCAACGCCGCCGCGATCGAGGTCTGCCAGACCCTGTTCGCCGGCGCAGGAGGGGGCTGATCTCATGCCTGTCCTGTCCAACCCCGCAGAGTCGCGCCGTGACGAGATCGTCGAACCCACACCCACTGAGAGTGGGCCAACACGCCGTGCTCGTCGACGTTGGCCCTGGACGGTCGCAACCGTCGGTCTGGCCGGTGCCGTTGCCGTTGCCGGCATCGTCGTGCTTGCCGGCGCAGACGACGTCGAGCCAAACGAGCCCGAACCCGTCACTTTGGCTGCGGTGTCCGCCGAGGTGCGTGACCTGATCGAGTTCGATGAACTCGACGGGAGAATGATCTACGCGGACGTCGAACCGATTGGGAATGGCCGCGACGGCGTGATCACGAGCCTGCTCGACAGCGGTGACGCCGTTGAGCGCGGAACTGTCCTCTACGCCGTAAATGCCACCCCCACCACTGTGTTCTACGGATCCTTTCCGTTCTATCGCAGCCTGGGTGAGGGGTCCGTCGGAGACGACGTCCTCGTGCTTGAGAAGAACCTCGCGGCGCTCGGCTACCACAGTTTCGAAGACGAAGACGGCAACATGGTGAACACCGGCTTCACCGTCGACGGCGTGTATGACGAGTCGACCATCGATGCGGTGCTGCGCTGGCAGAAGGACTCAGGAATGCCTGAGACCGGCGATGTCGGTGCTTCCGACATCATCGCGCTCGCCGGACCTGCGGTCGTGTCAGACGTCATGACTGACGTGGGTCGTCGCGTCAACTCTGGCGGCACCATCATGGAGTTGAACGTGGTTGGCCGAGCCGACACGGCGCACTACGAGCACTCGGGGGAGATCGAGACGTTCGTGACGACGGGGCAGGTGCTCACCTCGGGTGACGTGCTGTACTCCGTCGACGGCCTCGCGGTAACCGCCGTGGTCAGTGACGCAGCATTCGACCGTGACATCGGGGACGGTGTCGATCGCGGTGACGACGTCCTCGCTGTCGAGGAGATGCTGCTCTCGCTCGGCTACGACGCCAACGGCGATCTGGAGGTCGATGACGTGTTCGACGAGAACACCGAGAAGGCAATCCTCGATTGGGAGGAGGACCTGCAGGAGACGTTCGACGCGGTCATCGTCGACGGCGTTGTCTCGCGCGATGAGATCATCACTTTCGAGCCCGGCACGGTTGCTGGGCCGGTCACCGACTTCGAGGAGGAGATCATCGCTTCGGGCTCGGTGCTGTGGTCGTCATCCACCGAGACCGCGGCACGCCTCGTCGAGACATCGATCGCGGTTGCCGACAAGGACAAACTCGCGGACGGCACCGCTGTGGATGTCGAGTTCCCCGAGGGTGACATCGTTCAGGGCACCGTCACCGCGGTCGCGACATCGACAACAACAGACCCGATGGACCCGGATGCGGAACCCACGATCGACATCGAGATCTCGCTCACCCAAGTCCCAGTCTCGGCGCGCGACTTCAACCAGGTCGATGTGACGATCAAGCTCGTTGAGAAGATCGCATCCGGAGCGACCGTTGTGCCAGTGGGCGCGCTCGTGGCGACAGGCGACGGCAACTTCGCTGTGGAGGCCATCACGACAACCGGAACGACACTCATCCAAGTCGATCCCGGCATGTTCAGCGACGGTTGGGTCGAAGTCGCCGGCATCCAGCCCGGGACACAAGTGGTGGTCCCGTCGTGAGTCGTCCAGCGGCGCTCGAGATGCGAAATGTCGTCAAGGAGTACCCCGGCTTCCCGCCGGTGCGGGCCCTTGACGATGTCTCGGTTCGCATCGACCACGGCGAGTTGGTCGCCGTGGTCGGGCCCTCGGGTAGTGGTAAGTCCACGCTGCTCAACGTCATGGGAACACTCGACCGACCCACTCGGGGAGTCGTAGCCATCGACGGGGACGACACAGCGACACTGAACGACCGACAAGTTGCCGGTGTTCGCGCCCGGCGTATCGGTTTTGTGTTCCAGCAGTTCTTCCTTCTCGATGGCATGTCGGCCATAGACAACGTCGCCAACGGCCTCATCTACCAGGGAGTTGGCATCAAGGAGCGCCGGGAACGCTCAGCTGAGACGCTGAGACGGGTGGGTCTCGGGCATCGACTCACTCACCCGCCAAGCCATATGTCGGGCGGCGAACGCCAACGGGTCGCCGTCGCTCGGGCCCTCGTACACGAGCCAGCCTTCGTATTGGCCGATGAGCCGACCGGCAACCTCGACTCAAGGTCGACCGGGGCGGTCATGGACCTGATCCACGGACTTCATGACGAGGGCACCACCATCGCGGTGATCACACACGACACCACCATCGCGGCATCGTTGCCGCGGCAGGTCTCCGTGTTCGACGGTCGCATCGAGTCGGATTCGGCGATGCAGAGCGCATTCGCATGACCGCAACGCTCCCGCAACGTACATCCGCGAGTCGTCTTCGACCGAGCGACGTCCTCCGGGTCGGAGCCTCCGGGCCGCGCGCCCGCAAGACGCGCACGGCGCTCTCTGCTCTCGGTGTATCGATCGGCATCGCGGCGATGGTCGGTGTCCTCGGCCTCAGCGAGTCGTCGAAGTCAGCACTGCTCGACGAGATCTCCGCGCTGGGCACCAACCTGCTCACTGTCGAATCCGGTGTCGGGATCGGTGGAGGTGACGGGAAGTTCCCTGAAGGCTCGCTGGCGGCGGTCAACCGGATCGAGACGATTGAGACTGCCAGTGCCGTCCACGACGTCGAGGCCAGCCTTCTCAAGAGCGAGTTCATCCCCAGTGGGCAAACCCGGGGACTCACGGTCGTCGCGGCGAGCGAGTCACTTCTCGAGACACTCAATGGCGAAGTCGCTGAGGGGAGGTGGTTGGACAATGCAACAAGCGAGTATCCGGCGGTTGTCCTCGGCTCCGTCGCTGCAGAGCGGCTCGGCATCACCACGTTGACCCAACCGATCTACGTCTACGTCGGCGAGCACTATGTCGAGGTCATCGGGATCCTCGAGGAGTTTCCGCTCTCGGCTGATCTCGATCGGTCAGCGATCTGGACCAACCTTGGGCGCGCGAGGCGGCCGATTTGCTGCCCCTGTCTCTTATACACATCTCCGAGCCCACGAGACC
>RGGX01000104.1 GCA_010024485.1 Actinomycetota bacterium
CATCAAGCGATTCAGCAACGACGAGTTGCGCCAACACTTCATCGACGCGACGGTGCCCCAGGCCGAGCTGATCGGGCTGACGATTCCCGACCCCAACCTCCGCTGGAACACCGAGCGCGGGTCCTACGACTACGGCCAGATCGACTGGGAGGAGTTCAACCGGGTGATCGCCGGTGACGGACCGTGCAACGCCGAGCGGATGGAGCGCCGAGTCGGCGCTCACAACGAGGGGGCCTGGGTTCGCGAGGCAGCGATCGCCCACGCGGCCAAGCAGGCCGCCCGCGCCGCCGAGGACGCCGCATGAGCGCTGACTGGCCCCTCTGGGAGGTGTTCGTCCGCGCCCGTCGCGGCATCAGCCACGTGCACGCCGGCTCCGTGCACGCTCCCGACCCCGAGATCGCGCTTCAGAACGCGCGGGACCTCTTCACGCGCCGCTCCGAGGGGGTCAGTCTCTGGGTGGTGCGCTCGAGCGACATCACCGCGTCGAGCGGTGACGATCGCGCCGCGCTGTTCGATCCGGCCGAGGACAAGACGTTCAGGCATCCGAACGACTTCGAACTGCCCGACGCCGTCTCGCACATGTGACCGACGGAGCGTCCGTGGCACCCACCCCACTCCTCACCTTCATCCTCCGCCAGGGTGACCGCTCGCTCGTCCTCGCCCAGCGACTCCTCGAATACATCACCCATGCCCCCGAGATCGAGGAGGACATGGCGCTCTCGAACATCGCCCTCGACCTCATTGGCCAGGCCAGGGTGCTCTACTCCTACGCCGGCGAGTTCGAGGGCCTCGGACACGACGAGGATCACTTCGCCTTCCAGCGCGACGCCGACGAGTTCCTCAGCCCGGTGCTCGTGGAGCGACCCAACGAGGACTTCGCTCACGTCATCGTCCGCCAGTTCCTCCATGACGCCTACGCCGTCCCCCATTGGACCCACCTGGCGGAGAGCAGTGATGCCACCCTCGCCGCCCTCGGGGCGAAGGCCGCGAAGGAGGCCGCCTACCACCTGCGGCACTCATCGGCCTGGGTGGTTCGCCTCGGAGACGGCACCGAGGAGAGTCACCGCCGGGTCACGGTCGCGCTCGAGCACCTCTGGCCCTGCACCGAGGAACTCTTCGAGGTCGACGAGATCGACGCCGAACTGTTCTCCGCCGGCGTCTCCCCCGATCCGAGCGCGATCCGTACGTCGTGGGACACGACGGTGGATCGCGTCCTGACCGAGGCGACGCTGCCGCGGCCCGAGCCCCCGGTCCCCGCGGTGACCGGGGGTCTGAGCGGACTTCACGAGGACGACTTCGAACGCCTGATCACCGTAATGCAGGAACTCGCCCGCACCCACCCCGGAGCCGAGTGGTGACCGAGCCACAGCACCGGGCCGCGACGATCGTGCTCGAGGTGGAGGACCCCGAACTCCCCCACGTGACGATCGGCGACCTCGGCATGGTGCGATCGGTCACGGAGGGTCCCGGTGAGGTCGTCGAGGTGGTGCTCACCCCGACCTACACCGGCTGCCCGGCCACCGAGCAGATCCGCGACGACGTTCTCGAGGCCCTCGCCTCAGCTGGGCATCGAGCCCGGGTCGAGTTCGCGATGTCACCGGCGTGGACGACCGACTGGATCACCGAGGAGGGTCGACGCAAACTCCGCGAGGCGGGCATCACACCGCCGGCCCACCTCGGCGGCGCCGTTCCGGTGACGATCGCGCCTCACAGCCCCGACTGCCCGCGGTGCGGGTCGTCGAACACCCGGGTGGTCTCGGAGTTCGGCGGCACGGCCTGCAAATCGAGCCATGTCTGCAACTCGTGCCTCGAGCCGTTCGAGCGGTTCAAGGAGATCTGAGATGACCGTCGAGGGCTTCCAGGAGTTGACCATCGCCCAGGTCGACCACGACACCGACGAGAGCGCGATCATCACCTTCACCGAGCGTCTTCCCTTCCGCCACGGCCAACACCTTGTCCTGCGACGCGAGTTCGACACCGAGGAGGTCCGAAGGAGTTACTCACTGTGCTCCCCCGCCCCCGACGGAGACCTCCGGATCGGGGTGAAGCGGGTGCCGGACGGGACCATGTCGACCTGGTTGACATCACAGGTCCGACCCGGCGATCAGATCGAGGCAATGGCCCCGTCGGGCAACTTCACCCACGAGATCTCGGAGGATCATGCCGAGCGCCACATGATGATCGCCGCCGGCAGTGGCATCACCCCCATCTACTCGATCATGTCGACGGTCCTGTCCGCGCATCCCGGGTCCGAGGTCGACCTGCTCTACATCAACCGGTCCTCGAACACGACGATGCTCCTCGACGACCTCGAGGACATGCGGGACGGCAACCTCGGTCGCGTGAGGATCACCTACGCCTTCACCCGAGAGGGCGGCGATGCCGAGCTGCTCTCAGGTCGACCCGATCGGCACCGTCTCGACCGTCTCATCGAGGCCGGACTCCTCCGCTCCGATGCCGACCACGCCTGGCTGTGCGGACCGATCGCGCTCGTCGACGATGCCCGGGCTGCTCTGGTCGGGGCCGGCATGGACGAATCCCGGATCCATCGGGAGCTGTTCACCGCGGCGAACACCGACCGACAGCGCCGGGCGGCTCCGGTGGCCGCCGATGCCGCCGTGATCGCGGACGGTCGGGCCACGCTGCACGGCCGCCAGTCGTCCTTCGAGGTCCGCGAGGGCGAGACCGTTCTCGACGCCGTCCGCCGCGTGCGACCCGATGCGCCCTTCTCCTGTCGAGCCGGGGTCTGCTCGACCTGCCAGGCGCGACTCACCGAGGGCTCGGTCGAGATGGCGGCGAACTACGGACTCACCGACACCGAGGTGGAGCGCGGACTGGTCCTCACCTGCCAGTCACGACCCACCGGGAACGGACCCCTGGTCATCGACTACGACGTCTGAGGCCGACCGGAGTGCTCAGTCGCGGAAGCGGCGGGCCGGGATCGACCCGATCGTCTCACCCGGGGCCCACTCGAGCAGGCGGTCCCGTTCACCCTCGGCGGACTGGGCGACGGCGGAGTGCAGCTCCGCCGCAACCCGACGGGCCTCGTGCCCCGGCCACGCCTCTGGGAGCAGCCTCGTCGGCAGACCCGGATCAGCGAGGGCGATGCGCCTGAACTCGGCGACGATGAGCAGGCGCAGCTTCAGGGCGAGCACATCCGAGTCGGGAAGCGCGTCGAGGAACGGCGTGAATCCGAGGGCGAACGACTCGTAGCGGCGACCGATGTCGTCGACGGAACTGCTGCGTCGGGCGAGTGATCCGTCATCGAGGGCGCCGAGCACCTGTTGGAGTGGGCCCCTGGTCACCAACACCGCACCCGAACCACCCGAGCGACGGCGCATACGGCTCACGATCTCGCCGGCCGCCTCCACATCGACGGTGGCCGAGACCAGCACGTTCGGGGCGATACCACCGAATCCCGCCCAACCGAGCTCGCGGCGGAGCTCGGCGCGCTCATCCTGGGTTCCCTCAGCCGGATCGATGACGATCAGCGTCCACGCGCCGTCCCACGACGGTGAGGCCGGACGGTAGATGCGGGTGTCGGCGCGAGCGAACACCCCGACCGACTCCGAGGCGACGCCGTAGAAGGCTCGCCCACCTCGACGCTCGACGGCGAGCAGTCCATCTCCGACCAGTCGACTGAGCGACGTGCGGGCGAGCCGGTCGTTCACCCCGAATGACTCGAGGAGATCTCCGATACTGCGCACCGACACCCGGCCGGAGGTGCCGATCAGGTCACCGAAGAGCGTGACGATGAGGTTTCGGGCGCTCGGAGCTCCGTCGCTGGTGGTCACGGTCTCCAACCAACGCGTGGGATCAGCCCCGACCGGCACGCCGGTCATCCGCTCCCCCACTGCCATTGGACCATTCTCACCGCCGATTCGATGAATGACACAATTGAACTGACGTAACACTTGCGTAGATAAAGAAGTCTTTATATTCTTGGACCATGCCCTCCGACAGAGCCGACTTCGAGTCGACCGTCGGCGCCCTTCGCGCCATCGCCGAACCCACCCGGCTCCGGATCATCGCCCTCCTCCGACACGGGGAGTGCTCGGTCTCCGATCTCTGCGAGATACTCGGGCAGTCGCAACCGCGGATCTCCCGGCACCTGCGCCTCCTCGGCGAATCGGGCCTCATCACCCGCCACCGCGAGGGAACCTGGGCGTTCCACCGACTCACCGTCGACCCGAGCCTCACTCCGATCATCGATGCCTCGATCCCCGACGACGAGGATGCTGTGCTGCGCTCCGACCTTGAGCGGCTCGGTGAGGTCCGTGTGCGCCGGGCCGCCGCCGCCCATGACCACTTCGCCGCCATCGCGCCGCTGTGGGACACCGAACGCTCACTCCTGGTCGACGACGAGATCATCGAGGCACGGCTGCTCGACATCATCGGCGATGACGAGGCCGGGACCGTCGTCGACGTCGGGACCGGCACCGGTCGGATGCTCGTGCTGCTGGCCGACCGGGCGCAGCGCCTGATCGGCCTCGACACCAACCACTCGATGCTCTCCGTGGCCCGCGCCAACCTCGATCGCGCCGGCATCCATCACGCGGAACTCCACCACGGCGATCTCCACAACCCGCCCACCGGCCTCCCGGGTGGCGATCTCGTGATC
>RGGX01000105.1 GCA_010024485.1 Actinomycetota bacterium
CGACGGTCTCGAACTCGCCGCCCTCGTCGACGCGGATCCTTCGCAGGGTCCAGTCTGCGGTCTCGAGGTGACGGCCGAACTCCGGGCGTTCGCGGAGTCGGGATGCGACGTCGTGGTCGACTTCACCATCGCCGAGGCCACACGTGGCCTGGTTCCGTTCCTCGCGATGCACGGGATCCACGCGGTCATCGGCACCTCCGGACTCTCATCGGATGATGTCGCCACGTTCGCCGACGCCCTCGACTCCGGCGGGGTGAACGGTGTGCTGGCAGCCAACTTCGCCGTCTCGGCCGCGCTCATGACCAGGTTCGCGGCGATGGCCGCGCCCTATTTCGACACCGCGGAGATCATCGAGCTCCACCACGACGCCAAGGTCGACGCACCATCGGGAACCGCCATCGCCACCGCGGAGGCGATGCAACCACCCAAGGGTGGATGGGCCGAGGACCCGACGAGGCTCGACACGCTCGAGAACTCTCGCGGTGGTCTCGGCCCCAACGGGGTTCGGATCCACTCCGTGCGGATGCGGGGGATGGTCGCCCATCAGGAGGTCGTGCTCGGCGCGGCGGGGCAGACCCTGACGATCCGGCAGGACTCCTACGACCGGCAGAGCTTCATGCCCGGGGTCGTGCTCGCCTGTCGGCGGGTCCCCTCGACGCCGGGACTCACCGTTGGGCTCGACCCGCTGCTGTGACGTGCCCTGGGCTGGTCAGCGCGCCGGCCCGCCGCGGACGTTGCGCCAGTTGATGGCGAGAACCAGCACGACCGAGGCACCCACCGCCCACCAGGAGTAGCGCTGCAGCCACTCGAGGAACGCGGTCAGTTGCGAGTCGAACACCGAGGCGAGCCACTGGATGAGCGCCAGTCGGGCGATGATGCCGACAGCGAGGAGCGGCAGGAGCCGGACCATCGACATGAGTCGGACCCCGCTGAGCGCCGCCACCAGATTCGAGCCGACGAAGAACGGGACGACGATGATCGAGGCCCGATCGAACCCTCGTTGGAACGCGTCGAGAGATGAGGGATCAACACCCAGATATCGGGTGAACCAGTCGAGGGCCGTGGTCCGGTAGGCGCGCCCGATCATGTGACAGATGAGGAAGGCAACGATGATGCGGGCCGGCCCGATGATCCAGTAGGAGATCAGGGGTAGGTCGGCGCCGAGGGCGAGGGCCAGGTAGCGGTTCCGACTCGAGAGCGCGATGAGGGCGGTCGGGGAGGACTCGATGAGTCGAGCCCAGAACACGCCGGCGATGTTGGTGGCCACCACGAGAGCGACGAACCCGGCGAGCGCGTACCGGCCCCATGTCGGACGCTCGGCTCTCTCCACCGGCGCGACGCTACCGGCTCATGGCGCGGCGACCCAGAACGATCTCGCTGCGGCCACGCGGGTTCCGGAAGCGTCGAAGGCCACCGATGCAGCGCCGCGCTTGCGTCCGTCCCACGTGGGGACGTGGTTGCCGCTCCACCCGACAATGGCGAGCGTCTCTCCCGCTCGAACTGGTCGGTGTTCGGCCACGGCGTACTGCACGGTGAACGCAGGCCGATTTTCGGTACTGAAACAGACGTAGAACGCGGCGGTGCAGTCGAGGGCGGCCCACAGGGCGGCGGAGGCGCTCAGGGGGTCCTCGGCCCAATCCGGAACGGTCCAGTCCGTCGCGAAACGACCGTCATCGAGCGGCGAGGCGTGCACCCCCATCGAATCAGGTCGCGATCCGCAGGAGAAACAATCGGGCACGGGGTTCGGGTTGAGAAAGCGAGAAAAGCGCGTGCGGGCCTCAGTCGCATCGTCGAGAGACACCGGGGGTGTCTCCACGATGTCGGGCGTCCAGGGTGAGGCCTCGATCACCAGCTCGCCGGCTGGGCCGATGAGCGCGGATCGCTCCCGGTCGACGGTCAGCGCGGTGTCCAGTGGAATGTGACTCCGGAAGGCGTAGGTGTGGGAGCCGTCGAGATGCGCCGCGAGGTGTCGCGCGGTCCATCCACCCTGGGCGCTCCCGGAGGGGCCCTCGAACCGGGACGGGATGATGATCGTGTCCATCACGACACGGTACGGGGCGCACTCGGGCGGCCCGAAGCCATCCCGCTACTGTCGGAGCCCATGTTGGGAGTCATGCAGGATGTTCCGCTGTCTATCGGTCACCTCTTCGATCGCGCTGAGAAGTACCACGGGCACCGTGAGATCGTGACCGCCGTGCCCGGAGGGCGCGAGCGGACGACCTACGCCGCCTGGGCGGAGCGCACCCGCCGCCTCGGCGGTGTGCTCGACAACCTCGGGATCTCCGAGCAGGGTCGGGTGGCGACCTTCGCCTGGAACTCGGCTCGTCACCTCGAGCTCTACTTCGCTGCGCCGTGCACCGGGAGAGTGCTCCACACCCTGAACATCCGTCTGTTCCCCGAGCAGTTGACCTACATCGTGAACCACGCCGATGACGAGGTGATCTTCGTCGACCGCTCGCTCCTCGGTCTGCTCGCGCCTCTGCTTCCCACCTTCGAGCGGTTGCGTCATCTCGTGGTGATGGAGGACGGTGCCGAGGTGGCGCCGGTCGACACCGGCCGGTTCGAACTGCTCGACTACGAGTCACTGCTCGCCACGGCCGAACCGGTGGAGTGGGCCCCGGTGGACGAGTACCGGGCAGCGTCGATGTGTTACACCAGCGGCACGACCGGCAATCCGAAGGGCGTCGTCTACACCCATCGGAGCACCTTCTTGCACACGATGGGCGTGATGACCGTCGACTCGCTCGGCGTTCGCGAGTCCGACGTGGTCATGCCGGTGGTCCCCATGTTCCATGTCAATGCCTGGGGTCTCGCGCACGCCGGTGTCGCAGCGGGAGCCTCCCTTGTGATGCCGGGGGCCGACCTGTCAGGTCGCGGGCTCGCGGACCTGATCGTCGATGAACGGGTGACCGTCGCCGCCGGTGTGCCGACGATCTGGATGCAGGTGCTACCCGAGCTGGAGGGACGCGACTCGTCCAGTCTGCGGGCGATCCCCTGTGGCGGCTCGGCGGTGCCCCGTGCCCTCTCGGAGGCCTACCGGACCCAGATCGGCCTGCCGCTGCTGCAGGCCTGGGGCATGACCGAGACGAGTCCGATCTGCGCGGTCGCTCACCTCGACGTCGACGAGCAGGACCTCGACGAGGACACGAAGGCCGATCTGCGCACCATGGTCGGGCGCATCAACTTCGGTGTCGAGATGCGCGTCGTCGATCCGGACGATGGGCAGCCGGTGCCCTGGGATGGGGAGGCGACCGGCGAGTTGCAGTGTCGGGGCAACTGGATCGCGTCGAGTTACCACGACGACCCGCGCTCGGGGGAGAGCTTCACCGAGGACGGCTGGCTGCGGACCGGTGATGTCGCCACCGTCGACGATCGGGGTCGGATCCGACTAGTCGACCGCACGAAGGACCTCATCAAGTCGGGAGGGGAGTGGATCTCCTCGGTCGAGCTCGAGAACGAGTTGATGGCCCATCCGGGTATCGCGGAGGCGGCGGTGATCGGTGTGCCGCACCCCCGGTGGTCGGAGCGTCCCCTCGCCTGTGTGGTGCGGGCCCCCGGATCAGAGGTGACCGCTGAGGAGATCCTCGCCCACCTCGCCGACCGGGTCGCCAAATGGCAGGTGCCCGACGCGGTCGAGTTCATCGACGAGGTGCCCAAGACCAGCGTGGGCAAGTTCTCGAAGAAGGATCTCCGCACCCGTTTCGCCGACTACTCGCTGGCGGGTGACTGACCCGAGGGGTCTTGACAGTGAGACACTGACCGTCTTAGTGTCTCACATGTGACCGACGTCTCATCTGCGGATTGCCCGACCGGGGTCGAGGACCGGGTGCTCGACGCCGTGCTCGAGTGCAGTCAGCGCTGGGGGTACGAGCGGATGACCATCGACGACGTCGTCGAACGCTCCGGGGTGTCCCGGGCGACGATCTACCGGCTCTTCCCGGGAGGACGCGACGTGCTGTTCGAAGCGCTCCGGGTCCGTGAACTCGATCGCTTCTTCGCCGACCTCCGCGCCGAGGTCGAATCCGCCGCGTCGCTCGAGGACATCGTGGTCCGCGCGGTCGTGGGCGCGACGCGGTCCCTTCGCAACGATGAGCACCTCGCCGCGATGCTCGCCACCGAGCCCGGAGAGATGCTCAGTCAGCTCACCGTCGACGGCGTCCCACGGATCATCCGCATGGCGACCGCCTCCCTGACGCCGATGGTGTCGAACCATCTCGGTGCGGCGCGGTCTCGGGCGCTCATCGACGTCCTGGCCCGCCTCACCATCTCCTACTTCCTCGCCCCGAGTCCGCTCGTCGATCTCGGCGACGAGACCAGCGCCCGACCGTTCCTGCAGCCGATGCTGCGCGAGTACACACCATCCATCCCGACCACCCACTGAGGAGCATCATGAGCACCACCGAGCACGCCCCGAACAGCGACATCATCGGACGCGACAACGTCGACGACATCGAGGCCATCCTGTCGGTGTCCAACGTCGACGTCGACGAGGTTGAGCACATCGTCAAGAACAACGCCGACACCATCTTCACCTGGGACTACTCCCTCGCGAGGCCCCAGCTCCGCAAGCTCTACGAGAAGGCGAAGACCGGTCAGTGGAACGCC
>RGGX01000106.1 GCA_010024485.1 Actinomycetota bacterium
TTGAACGAATCGACCTCATCAACAAGCACGGTCGGCGCACTGACCGATGCCTGCGCACCTTCGTTCGCACCGCCGCCGTGGAGCACTTTGCCGTCGTAGAGCAGCACGCTGCCGCGGCGCATCTCGGCCCGCGCCTCGGCGAGGGCGAGGCCGCTGTGATCGTCGAGGCGGGATGAACCGGGGAACAGGTGGGTGGCGCCGTTGTCCACGGTGAAGTCGGTGAGCGCCCACATGGTGTTGCACTGGACGTGGTAGTCGACTGGGAAGTCGAAGTTGTCGAAGGCCATCTGGTCGCGATGTGGCTTCTGGGCGGTCTCGCCGGGTCCGAGGGTGATGAGCTGGGTGAGGTGGATCTGGAAGGTCGAGGCCCGGTCGAGGAACCGGCCGACCACGTCGAGCACGAGCGGGTCAGCGACGAGCCGGCGGGCTGAAGGGCAGCGCGCGATCAGCGCTCCGGTGCGTCGGGTGTGCCGACCGTCGTAGGTGTCGCGACCGGTCGCCGATGCGGCCACGAAGGGGGCGACCTCCTCGGCGAGGGCACCGAGTAGTTCGACCGCGGCGAGGTCGTCGATGACGGCGCATCCGTCGGTGTCGAGTCGGGCGCAAATCTCCGCCGGGTCGGCGTCGGGAGAGAAGTGCGAGATGGCCACGGTCGGGTCAGCTCTCGGGGAACGGCACGGGGATCATGCGACCCCCGTCGGCCGCGCTGGCGAGCGCGGTGTCGACGATGCGCTGGATGTAGGCCCCGTGCGGGATGTCGGGTTGGGCCGCTTCACCGCGCGAGATCGCGCTGACCCAGCCGCGGGTCATGGCCTCGGTGGAGCGGAACACGTCGCGATAGGTGTCGTGGACGGTGCCGGTGCGCAGTCCCTCCCAGATGTCGTCGGGTCGGTCGAGCAGGTGCGCCGGCCCGGTCTCGCCGGCTCGGAGTCCGCGGACCTCCTGCACCGTGTCCCAGTCGTTGAGGGCGTAGAGCGTGCCGCCGCTCCCGTGCACCTCGACGTGGTGGGTCTGGTTGAACGGGGTGCCCTCCCAACAGACCGCGCTGACCATGAGGTGGCCGATGGCGCCTTCGGAGAACCGGACCGTGGTCAACGCGACGTCCTCGCAGGCCTCGTAGGAGGCGCCGTCGGGTCGGGGTTCGCGGCCGACGGTGGTGTTGGTGACGCAGCCGACCTCGACGATGGGGCCGAGGAGGTAGGTGGCGAGGTCGATCCAGTGACTGCCGATGTCGCCGAGCACCCCCGAGCCCGACTCGCCGCGGTCGAAGCGCCACGAGTACTCGCCGTCGCGGGCGAAGCCGGTGTAGTAGCGGGCGGCGAGGTGGAAGGGGGTGCCGACGTAGCCCTCCTCGATGTGCCGCCGCAGCTGTCGGGCCATGGGCATGAACCGATAGGTGAACGGGGTCATCGTGATCGCGCCGCTGCGCGACGCGGCGGCGGCGAGATCGTCGGCCTGGGCCGAGTCGAGACCGAGGGGTTTCTCGCAGAGCACGTGCAGTCCGCGGTCGAGCGCCGCCCGGGCGATCGGATGGTGGCTGGCGTTGGAGGAGGCGACGATCACGGCGTCGACCCGGTCGAGGAGTTCCTCCGGGGTGGCGTAGACCTCGGGGACGTCCCACTCGTCGGCGACCCGTCGGGCCTTGTCGAGATCGCGTCCGCACAGGGCGGTGATGCGTCCGTCGGGGTGGTCGGCGAGCGCCGGCAGGTACATGGCCTCGGCCCACCAGCTGGTCCCGATGAGTCCGACCCGGAGCATGGGAGGAGCGTAGACCTGGCCCTCGCCGTCGTCGGTACCATCGCCCCATGGGGTCGCAACGCGTGGTCGTCCACGTCGACGATGTCGGGATGTGCCACGGGGCGAACGTGGCCTTCGCGGAGCTCTCGCGCTCGGGAGCGGTGTCGGCCGGCTCGGTCATGGTGCCGTGCCCGTGGTCCTCGGAGGTTCTCGAGTGGGCGGCCGCTGAGCCGTCGCTCGACCTCGGCGTCCACCTCACCTTGAACGCCGAGCAGGAGCACTACCGGTGGGCGCCGGTGTCGAGCCCGCCGGCGGGGGCCGGGCTCGTCGACGACCGTGGTCTCATGTGGCGTCGCGTCGCGCAGGTGCGCGAGCACGCGCACCCTGATGCTGTCGAGGAGGAGTGGCGCGCCCAGATCGACCGGGCGCTCTCCTTCGGTGTCGACGTGACCCACCTCGACGCGCATATGGGCTCGTCCCTCGCCCCCGAGTTCTGCTCGCGCTATGTCGCCCTCGGTGTCGAGTACGACATCCCGGTGCTGATCACCTCCAAGCTCGCCGCCTACGGACCGAACAAGCATCTGGCCGGGGTGTCCGAGGAGGTGTTCGCCGAGTTCGTGACGGCGGCGCGGGCCGCCGGGATGCCGGTCTTCGACCGGGTGCTCGAGACCGACTTCGGCCGCGCCCCCGGCGTCGAACCCGACTATCCCTCGATGCTCTCGCAGACAACCGATGACCTGGTCTACTGCGCGTTCCACCCCTGTCGACCGGGCCCGGGGGAGATCGAGGTGATCGAGGCCGATCAGCACCACGTGCGCACCGATGAGTACCGGATCTTCTCCGATAGCGGCTGGCTCGGGTTCCTCGCCGATTCACCGGCTGAGATCATCGGCATGCGGGAGTTGCGCGATGGGTGGAGGGCCTCGCGCTCGTGACGGTCGCGATCGTGCACCTGGTCGCCGCGGCCTATATGGCGGGGGTCATCTGGTTCGTCCAGGTGGTCCACTACCCGCTGTTCGCCCTCGTGCCGGAGTCGGCGTCGACGGCCTACGCCCGGGAGAACCAACCGCGCACCGCTCGGGTGGTCGGACCGGCGATGCTCGTCGAGGGGGTGTGCGCGATCTGGCTGTTCCTCGACCCACCGGGTGATCTCGGTCGAGTGCTGCCGCTGGTCGCTGGGTTGCTCCTCGCCGTGGTGCTCGGGAGCACCGTCATCGTCCAGGTGCCCCGGCACGCCCGCCTCGCCGATGACCCCTCAACGGTGGCCGAGACCGTGGCATCCCTGGTGGCGGGTAACTGGGTGCGCACCGTCGGGTGGTCGCTGCGAGCCGTCCTCGCCGCGGTGATGGTCGCTCTCGCAGCCTGATCGTCGGCTCAGCGGAGCGAGTCGATATAGGGGCCGATGGCCCGGTCGAGCACCGGGGTGAACCATCTCACGAAGGTGTCGGAGAGGTGGTGGCTGTCGCGGTAGACGAGGATGTCGCCGACCACGACCGGGCAGCGATCATCGACGCAGAGCCAGGGCCGGGGGTCGATTGTGCCGACGCCCCGTTCGGCGGTGATCTCCCTGATCGTGGCCGCGACGGCGGCCTCGGTGTTGCCCGGTGCGCCGGGTTCGCACACCTCGATCTCCTCGGGGTGCTCGCTCAGACAGGTCGGCACGTCCTCGGGTGGATCAGGCGAGTCGATGAGCACGATCGGTGTCATGGTCTCGCTCACGCGATCGAGCAGCGCCGGGAGCTGTTCGGCCCACACCGACGCGTTCACCGCGCCGCGGGAGTCGGCGTCGAGGAGCCCGTAGTGCTGACCCAGGAGCACGACATCGACTTCCTCCTCGGCGAACCGGTCGAGCACGTTGTCTCGCCAGGGAGCGCAGTGGTCGAAGACGGCGTCGCCGGATCGGTTCCAGGTGAGGACGTCGATCACCGGACAGCCGCCCTGGGTGATCGACACCAGCCGCCATCCGCGCTGCTCGGCGATCAGGTCGATCGCGGAGAACCATTGGGCGGCGTGCGAGTCACCCCAGATGGCCACGGTGATGTCGCCGTCGGGGTCGCCGAAGACGCAACCCTGGGCCGCCCGCTCCTCGAGGTACTGATGGCAGCCGGTGCCGTACAGGGGACTGGTGTCTCGGTTGGCCTCCAGGAGGGAGGGTCGGAGGTTGTCGGGGACGACGCGCGCCCCGAGGGCGTCAGCGATGGCATCGAGCGCGATCGCGTCGGCGGAGGTCGGGGGTGGGACGTCGGTGACCTCCGGGAGCGCCGGCGCCGGTTCCGGTGCGGCGGCGATCACACCGGTGCGCGTTGTCGTGTCCACGTTGCTGACGGCGAGACCGACGACGGCGCCGACGGCGAGGAGTCCGGCTCCCACGGTGAGGGAGAGCCCTGATCGACGGGCCAGTCGGGGTGAACGTCGGATCGGGTTCTCGATGAGACGGAAACCGATCTCCGCGAGAGCGATCGAGGTGGCGACGAGCGCCACGGTGGCGAGCGGCCCGGGTTCGCGGCCGATGGCGGCGGCCCCGATCACGAGGGCCGGCCAGTGCCAGAGGTAGAGCGAGTAGGAGCGGCTCCCGGCCCACTGCAGCGGGCTGAGCCGCAATAGTCGGGCAACGCCGCGCGGGTTGTCGTCGCCGGAGATGAGCACGAGGGCGGCGCCGATCACCGGCAGTGCCGCCCAGGTGCCCGGGAAGTGCTCGACGCGGTCGAAGGTGGCGATCGCGATGCCGATGGCGACCAGCCCGATCCAGCCGAGCCCGGCTCGGAGGTTCTCGGGGGCTCGGCGGGTGGTCGTGAGGGTCACGGCGAGGAGGGCGCCGAGCCCGAGTTCCCAGGCCCGGGTGTGCAGGCCGA
>RGGX01000107.1 GCA_010024485.1 Actinomycetota bacterium
CGCCACCCGGGCGGTCCGACGGTCATGGTCGGCAGAGGCCCCGCCCACCCCGACCCGCCGCCTCCGGACCGACACGGCGAGCACCACGACGCACGAGACCGCGGTGAGGGCGGCCGACCACTCGCGCACGCCGGCACCACCGGTACTGAGTCCAGCTGCCACGCCGAGGGCGGCGAGCACGGCGAACACTCCGCGCAGGAGCCATCCGTAGCCGAGTCCCACCAGGCGCCGTCGGGTGGTGAACCAGCACATCGCCATACCGCCCACCGACCACTGCAGGGCCACCGTGGCAGCGTCGAGACGGATCACGTCGGCTGAGGGTAACGGCCCTAGCCTGCGGAATTGATGGCCCGTCGACTCGCGCTCATCGGGGCGCTCACCCTCCTCGCGGGATGCGCCAGCGGCCCCCGACCGACCCTCATCGACGCTCCGGTGGTGGCGGATCCGGCTGCGCTCGAGGTACTCCACCTGCTGGAGCTGGCTGACCAGGCCGAGTTCACCGCCTCCTACCTGATCGTGACCAAGTTCGGCGGCGCGACCACACCGGCCGTCGTCACCCAGCAGGGGAACCGGCGCTCCGTCACCATCGGCCACATCCGCTACCTCACCGAGGCGTCGAGGACCGCCACCTGCGATCTGATTCGGGGCGCCTGCGAGCGCGGTATCGACGACACCGCGGTGAGTGACATCCAGGTGACCCATCAGTTCTGGTCACGTTCGATGGAGAACCGACTCCGCACCGACGCGAACCGCTCGATCGGACCGGGAACGGTGACCGACTACGCCGTCGCCGGTCGGACCGCTCGCTGCGTCGCGCTCCCCGTCGCCGGTGGGTCGAAGTCGTACTGCGCCCTGGGGACCGGTGTGCTGGCCGGCTACGACGGGGCTGACCTCACCATCGACCTCGTCACCTACGACGACCAGGCCGACGAGACCTTGTTCGCCTCAGGCTGACCGGCTCTCAGATGACCGCGAGACCGTGGTCGGCAGTGTTGAGGCGTCGCGGACCCGAGTCGGTGGCGACCACGATGTCCTCAAGCCGCATCCCCCACCGGCCCGGTACGTAGATCCCCGGCTCGACGCTGAAGGCGTGCCCGGCGGACAGCGGCAGATCGTTGCCCTCCACCATGTAGGGGTCCTCGTGCTCCTCCATGCCGATGCCGTGTCCGGTTCGGTGGATGAAGAACTCGCCGTAGCCCGCCTCGGTGATCACACGTCGACCGGCGCGGTCGACCTCCTGGCAGGCCGTCCCCACCGTCGCCGACTCGACAGAGGCCTGCTGGGCCGCGCGCAACACCTCCCACGCCTCGGCGACCTCGGGATCCGGCGTTCCGATCGACACGCACCGGGTGATGTCCGAGCAGTACCCGTTCATCGTCCCCCCGAAGTCGCACAGCACGAGATCGCCGCGCTCGATCACCCGCGGGCCCGGGTGATGGTGAGGGCTCGCCGCGTTCTCACCGCTGGCGACGATGGCGAAGTTGACGCGCTCGTGCCCGGCCTCGAGGATCCGCCTAGAGAGATCAGCCGACACTTCCGCCTCGGTGCGACCGAGCAGCGGGATGCGACCGGCCTGCAGATCGGTTGCGATGCCGTCGACCGCCGAGGCCGCCGCGGCCAGCGCGCCCACCTCCGCGTCGTCCTTCAGGATGCGGAGCTCCCCGACCACGTCGACGGCTCGCACCGGCCGGAGGTCGGGTACCCGTGCCAGCATCTCGACGAGGAAGCGCGCCCACATCTGGTCGCCGACCGCGACCGCTCGACGATCTCCGAGGAGCCCGGCGATGACAGCGATCGGGTCATCGGTCTCACCCCACGGGACAATGGTGAACGCACCCGGCATCGGGGTGACCCGGGCCGCCTCGAGCGCGGGGACGACGAGGGTCGCCTCGCCGTCGGGCAGGACGACGAGCATGGTGACGCGTTCGAGTGGCATCGCCTCGTATCCAGCGAGATACGGGAGGTCGCGCCCGACCGACACCAGCAGCGCCTCGACACCGCGCTCCGCCATCAACCGACGCGCCCGATCAAGACGGGCGGCGATCAGTTCAGCATCGGGTCCGGCTGCGGACATGGCGACAGTCAAGCAGGCGTTCCAGCGACGCGCGAGCCGAGCGAGACCGGCACCGCGTCCACCGCCCGCGCCGCCTGACCGGCGTGATGGCTCGAGCGGGTGAGTGGGCTGGACTCGAGGTGGGCGATGCCGAGGGCACGACCGACCGAGGCCCAGTGATCGAACTCCGCCGGCTCCACCCACCGGTCGACCGGCAGGTGATGAGACGTGGGTCGCAGGTACTGGCCGAGCGTCACCACGGACACGCCGATCGACGCGAGGTCGGCGAGGCATCCCTCGATCTCAGCCTCTCGCTCCCCGATGCCGAGCATGATCCCCGACTTGGTGACCAGGCCCGCGTCGGCGGCTCGGGAGAGCACCGCGAGGCTCCGGGCGTAGCCAGCGGAGGGTCGGACCACCCGCTGGAGTCGCGCGACCGTCTCGAGGTTGTGGTTGAGCACATCGGGCCGGACGGCGAGGAGGTGCGCGAGGGATCGGTCGTCACCGGCGGCATCGGAGATCAGGGTCTCGACCGTGGTCCCCGGTGATCGTTCCCGGATGGCGGTGACGCAGCGCGCCACGTGGGCGAGGCCGCCGTCGGGCAGGTCGTCACGGGCCACCATCGTCAGAACCGCGTGCTCCAGGCCCATCTCGTTGACCGCCTCAGCGACGCGCGACGGCTCCCCCACATCGGGTTCCATCGGCCGGCGGGTGTCGACGAGACAGAACCCGCAGGCCCGCGTGCAGCGGTCGCCGAGCACCATGAACGTCGCGGTGCCCTCCGCCCAGCACTCGGAGAGATTCGGGCATCCGGCGTCCTCGCACACCGTCACGAGATCGTGCTCGCGCAGTCGCCGACGCAGGTCGAGCACCTCCTCGCCGTGGCGCACCACAGGACGCAGCCACTCGGGTTTGCGCTCGGTGATCGCGATGCCCTCGCCGAGGCCCGCCGAGCCGGCCCGCACCGACAACCTCGAGGTGGAGCCCGGACCGGCGCCCCGTGAGAACGGTGTCAGATCCTCGGGCGCTCGTCGCCACGCAACATCCTGGCGCTCGGTCCGACCGTCGCCGAAGTGGCGCCCGGCGACGGCCACCACCGCGTCGACGAGGGCGGACATATCGATGTCGAGCCCCTCCTCGCGCAGGCTGGTCACCGGCCGGTCGTCGATCCCACAGGCGATGATGTGGCGCCGGAGGTAGTCCATGTCGGTCTCGAGGTTCAGGTTGAAGCCGTGCATGCTGCGCCCGTGGACGATCCTCACGCCGACCGCGGCGATCTTCCGCGGCCTCAGGCCCTCCGGGTCGA
This sequence comes from Actinomycetota bacterium, assembly GCA_010024485.1. GTDB lineage: Bacteria > Actinomycetota > Acidimicrobiia > Acidimicrobiales > Ilumatobacteraceae > Casp-actino5. The sequence goes on from RGGX01000107.1 coordinate 3,360, forward strand.
CCCACACCCCCGGATACCCCTCGAGTCGGCCCGCGTCGATTCCGAGTGAGGTCAGAGCGTCGATCACGACCGCCTCGACGCGTCGTACGTGATCGAGCGATCCCTTCGCGCCGTCCGTCGACACGATCGGATAACCGGTGAGTTGACCGGGACCGTGGTAGGTGATGTCACCGCCGCGGTCGACCGCGATCAGCTCGGCACCGACGTCCGCCGGATCACAGCGGAGGTTGCGTTCGAGGTCAGCGTGACGGCCGTGGGTGAAGACGTGGTCGTGTTCGAGGAGCAGCAGATAATCGGCCGTGCTGCGCTCGCAGAGTCGTCGCTGGAGATCGAGGGCCTCGCGGTACGCGACTCTCCCGAGCCAGCGAACCCGAAGCGGACCGCTCATCTCAGAGTTCCGCCGACCAGTCCCGGGTCTCGAGGATCTCCTTGACCCGCTTGAGGAAACCGGCCGCGTAGGCACCATCGAAGGCTCGGTGGTCCCAGCTCATGGCGAGGTTCCCGACCGGGTGGATGACAATGGCCTCGGTACCGTCGGCCATGGGAGCAACCACGGGGCGCCGGACCACCGCGTCGGTCGAGACGATCCCGACCTGAGGCTGGTTGATGATCGGCATCGTCAGCACCGAACCGGCCGAGCCGTTGTTCGAGATGGTGAAGGTCCCGCCCTGGATCTCATCCGGGCTGAGGCGCCGGGCCTTCGCCCGATCGGCGAGATCGCGGATCTCCCGGGCGATGGCGCGAAGACGCTTCGCCTCGGCGCTGCGGACCACCGGAGCGAGCAGACCCTCGTGGTCGAGGTCGACGGCGATACCGAGATCGACGTAGCCGTGGACCACCAAACGGTCACCGTCGACGCTGGCGTTGAGGTGCGGGAACTCGGCGAGAGCATCAACGATCGCTCGGGCGACGAAGGGCAGATACGTCAGCGAGAAGCCCTCCGCGGCGCGGAACTCGGCCTTGACCGCTCCCCGGGTGGCGTCGACGTTGGAGTAGTCGACCTCGACGACGCTGAAGGCGTGGGGGGACAGCGCCTTGCTCTCCACCATGTGACTGCCGGTCAGCTGTCGAATCTTCGACAGCGCCACGACCGTGTCGCGGTCGCCCGCGAGCACCTCCGCGGCTGCTTGGGCCGGAGCGGGCGCAGGAGCCGGAGC
>RGGX01000108.1 GCA_010024485.1 Actinomycetota bacterium
ACGATGTCGGTCCAGTGCTGCACCATGACCGCTCGGCGAACCGCGGTCGACGGTGGCTCAGCCGTCTGCAGTCGACCGTGCCCCAACGCGCCGGCACGAACCTGCGCACCGCCAGCCGCGGCCTGGCCCAGGCGCCGATCGAACGGCCCGGCTCACGCCAGCATGGAACCGTCCGACACACCGACATCGTCAACCGGCGTCCCCGGGTGCACCACGACCCGACCAAGCCGATGCCACGGCCCAATCAGGCGACTCCGAACGCCGAGATGGTTCGTCGGCGCCGGTCCAACGCTCTGATGGCACTGGTCCTCACCTCGTTGAGCACGCTCTTCCTCGCCGCCACGACGAAGGAGACGATCATGCTCTACCTGTTCGCTCTCTCCTTCATGGCGCTCTGCGGGTTCCTCTACCTGCTTGCCACCGTCCGTCAGCGCGAGGCCGCGCGCTGGGACGACGAGTGGCTGAAGCGCTGAACCGGGCGTGACGGCCGAGCGCCGACCACCGGTACACTCACCGCCCGCGGGGCTGTAGCTCAGTTGGTAGAGCGCGACAATCGCACTGTCGAGGCCAGGGGTTCGATTCCCCTCAGCTCCACTCCGGGGTCGTCCCGGAACGTCACCCCCTGGAACCGACGCATGAACCGCTGCTCTCTCAGCCCGATGGGGCGCAGTCCGGTACGGGACATCAACTGGCGGGGTGCGCAGTCGCAGGTCGGATCACCCGATTGGGTCGCTCGGGTGGAGGCGGTCTGCCACGCTGAGCCTGTGCCGTCGAGGTGGTTCGACCCGTGCTGAAGTCGTTGGGGGTGGTGATCTCCCAAGCGACCCAACAGGCCCGAGCGCTGGGGTCGCGAGGTCGGGGCGACGACGCCCAGCAGATCGCGCAACGCACCGAGCGACGTCGCCGGCGCAAGACCGTGCTCCTGCTCGCGTTCGTCTTCGTCGTCCTGGTGCTGGTCTTCAGCTTCTTCTTCCACGAACTGATGGCCCGAGAAGGTCGGACGTACTCGTGGCCGACGAGCATCTACTGGACGATGACCACGATGACGACGCTCGGCTTCGGCGACATCACCTTCACGTCCGATCTCGGCCGCCTGTTCTCGGTGGTCGTCCTGATCTCGGGCTCGGCATTCCTGCTCGTCGTCCTCCCGTTCAGCTTCATCCAGTTCGTCTTCATCCCCTGGATCAACGAGCGGGAACGGCGCCGCGCCCCGCGCACCCTGCCCGAGTCGATGTCTGGTCACCTGATCCTGACCGCTCTCGGGCCGGTCGAGCAGGTGCTGATCGAACGGGCCGACAAGACCGACCTGCCCTACGTTCTCGTGGTCGAGGACGTCGATGAGGCCGGCCGCCTGCACGACGAGGGGCGACGGGTCCTCGTGGGAGCCCTCGACGACCCCACCACCTACCAGAACGCCCGCGTTCACCAGGCCGCGCTCGTCGTCGCGACGCAGAACGACCAGATCAACACGAACATCGCGTTCACCGTTCGCGAGATCGCTCCGGAGACGCTGATCATCTCGAGCGCGAACACGCCTGCCGCCGTCGACATCCTGCAGATCGCCGGATCTGACCACGTGGTGCAGCTCGGGGATGTACTCGGAACCGCCATGGCGGCGCGAGCGCTCGGCCTCGGAGGTCAGAGCCACCAGATCGGGGACTTCGCCGGTCTGCGAATCGCCGAAGCAGGGGTGTCCGGTACGGACATCGTCAATCGTTCCCTGCAGGAAGCCCAGCTTCGGAAGCGGTTCGGGGTGGGAATCATCGGCGTGTGGGACCGGGGAGACTTCGCCGTCGCCACCGGGGAGACGGTCCTGTGCGACTCGTCGATCCTTCTCCTCGCGGGAACGGAAGAACAGTTGACCTCCTTCGACGAGGAGTTCGCCGTCGACTCGCCGACGGCCACCAAGGCCATCATCATCGGCGGTGGCCGCGTCGGTCGGGCCGCCGCCCGTGCGCTCTCCGACGACGGCGTCGACGTCACCATCATCGACCGTCTGCCCGAGCGCAAACGCTCTCACCCCAGGTATGTCATCGGCGACGCCGCGAACCGCGCGATCCTCGATGAGGCCGGTATCGCCGACGCCGGCGCGATTCTGATCACCACGCACGATGACAGCGTGAACGTGTACCTCACGAGATACTGCCGAGGTCTGCGACCCGATGCCCGCATCGTCTCCCGATCGAACCTCGGCCGGAACGTGACCACCCTGTACCGCGCCGGCGCCGATGCGGTGCTGTCCTATGCCGGTACCGGTTCCTCGACGATCTGGAATCACTTCCGTGGTGACGAGACACTGCTGGTGGCACAGGGACTGAACATCTTCCGGACGCCGGTGCCCGGCGAGTTGGCGGGATCCTCCCTGGCTGAATCGCACGTCTACCGGCGAACGAACTGCAACGTGGTGGCCATCGAGCAGAACGGGGTTCTGCGCGGCAACCCCGACGCCCAACAGCCTTTGCCGGCTGACGGGGAACTCCTCCTCGTCGGGACGGATGCCGCGGAGGAGAAATTCTCCCGGGTCTTCCCCCACGCACGGCGGCGGCCGATCCGCACACGTCTGCGTCGCTGAGTCCCTCCCCTCCGTGAACGATGTCGCTGAGCCGTGAGTCCTGATCCATCGATCTGGACACCGGACGCCCCGCCGACCGGTGATCCGCCCGTTGGCGCCGTGCGCCGAGCGGTGATGGTCCAGCACTGGACCGACATCGTGTTCTGTCACTGGCGCTATGACCCGGCCGATGTCCAGGCGCTCCTGCCGAGGGGGGTCGAGGTCGACACCTTCGACGGCTCGGCCTGGGTCGGGCTGATCCCGTTCCACATGGATGGGCTCGGTGTGCCCGGCTGGGCGCCGCTGCCCTATGTCGGATCGTTCCCCGAGGTCAACGTGCGCACCTACGTGCGCGCCGGCGATCGCCGGGGGGTGTGGTTCATGTCCCTCGACATCGACCGCTGGTTGCCCGCGCTGGTGGCCCGAGCCGGATATCGCATCCCCTACTGCGTCGGCGATGTGCGCCACGTCCGGATCGGCGACGCGGTGATGTCGACAGTCGATCGCTCCTGGCCTCGGGCGGATCGCGCCACGGCGTCGATGTCGGTCACCGTCGGCGACCCCGTGGCCGACGACGACCTCTCCCGATTCCTCACTGCGCGCTGGGGCCTCGTCGCGCGTCCCTTCCGCGGCCGACCCGTCTGGGCGCCGGTCGATCACACGGCATGGCCGCTGATGTCGGCTGAGGCGGGCCACATCGACGCCGGTGTCGTCATCGCGGCCGGCCTGCCCGCGCCGGTCGGGGAGCCGCACCTGCTCTACTCGCACGGTGTCCCGGTTCGCATCGGTACACCGCGGCTGCTGGGCACGACCTAGCCGCGGCTCACCAGACGCCGGGGGGACCCGCCAGGCCGAAGGCGGCGATCACGAGAGCTGTCGCTCGATCTCGGTGCCGGTCGTGAGGATGGCATCGGCGAGCTCGATGCCGGCCGGGTCGAGTGGCGATCGGTCGCGTCGCATGAGCACGAGTCGCCGGCGGAGCAACTCCGGTCCCTCGACGAGGCCGTGGGAATCCGCCCCGGGGGAGCGGGAGAGGGCGCTCCATCCCATGCCGAGGCGCACCATGGCCCGGAGGACCGTGGGTTGATGGCTGTCAGCGACGACGACGGGCTCGGTGCCGAGTGCCCGGAGTGCGACCATGGTGGAGGCGCGGGTGTGCGAGCCCTCGGGAAAGAGGACCCAGGGGCCCCACGACCGCGCCGGACCGAACTCGGTGCCCTCGGGGGCGATCACGTGAATGGGCTCGGAGAGCACATGGGCGACCTCGATCCCCGGTGGATGCTCGACTGGTTCCACGCACACGATCAGGTCGAGTGCTCCTCGTCTCAGGTCGGCGATGAGTTCCGCCGAGGGTGCCACGGTGATGCTGAGCCGGACCTCGGGGTGGGCGGCGCGGAACGACGTGACGACGGTGTCGAAGTGCTCCACCGCGGCCACGTCGATGAGTCCCAGCCGGATGGCGCCGAGGGATGAGCCCCGCATCCGGTCGGCCCAGGCGGCGAGGTCGCCGGTGAGCGCGACCACCTGGCGGGCGTGGTCGAGCACCGGTTCGGCTGACGAGCGGATCGGTCGGCGTCGACCCTCGCGGTCGAAGATCGGCACACCGACGCGCCGTTCGAGCTCGGCGAGGCCCTGGGAGAGCGCCGAGGGTGTGACCCCGAGGGAGGCTGCGGCCTCGGCCCAGGTCGCGCTCCGGCTGACAGCGAGCAGGTACTCGAGTTGGCGGATGCCGAGGTCGGGGAGAGGGGAGCTCATCCCGCGGAGAATAGTTTAGAGATACTGAACTAACCACTTGATTGCACAGAGAATGTTTATGGTCCTCGGATGGCCTCCCACGCGACTGATCGCCCGCTCGGCATCCTCCTCCCCGGACTCGGCGCCGTCGGCTCCACCCTCATCGCTGGCGTCCTCGCTGCCCGCAACGGACTCGGCGCGCCGATC
>RGGX01000109.1 GCA_010024485.1 Actinomycetota bacterium
CACGTCGATCGTCGACCACGAGCTGTCGTCGAGGTCGGGGTCGATCGCGATGCGGCGGCTCCGATCGTCCACCGCAGTCGCCCGCCACTGGCCGTCGAGCTCCACGCCGGGAGCGTACCGATGGGTTCGGGCTCGATCGGCCCGTGAGCGACCGAGCCGTATAGGTTCGGCGCATGCCCCCTGAGATCTCCACCCTCGGTGAACTGCGCGCCTCGGGATGGGAGTCGCGCTCGGTGAAGACCGAGATCCGGTCCAACGCCGTTGCGCGGGTGGCCTCGGGTCGACCGCTGTTCGATGGTGTTCTCGGCTACGAGGACACTGTCATGCCGCAGTTGGAGAACGCCCTGCTCGCCGGGCACGACGTGATCCTCCTCGGTGAGCGTGGTCAGGCGAAGACCCGCATGATCCGCTCGCTGACGGGTCTTCTCGACGAGTACATGCCGATCATCGCCGGGAGTGAGATCAACGACGACCCCTACCACCCGGTGTCGCGTCACGCCCGCGACCTCGTCGCGGAGATGGGTGATGAGACACCCATCGCGTGGGTGCATCGCGATGACCGCTTCGGCGAGAAGTTGGCGACGCCCGACACCTCGATCGCGGACCTCATCGGCGAGGTCGATCCGATCAAGGTGGCTGAGGGGCGGTACCTGTCGGATGAGCTGACGCTCCACTACGGCCTCGTGCCGCGCACCAACCGCGGCATCTTTGCGATCAACGAGCTCCCCGATCTGGCGGAGCGAATCCAGGTCGGCCTGCTGAACGTGCTCGAGGAGCGCGATGTGCAGATCAGGGGGCATCGGGTCCGTCTTCCGCTCGACGTGATGCTCATCGCCTCGGCCAACCCCGACGACTACACGAGTCGTGGCCGGATCATCACTCCGCTCAAGGATCGGTTCGGCAGCCAGATCCGCACCCACTATCCGCTCTCGGTCGAGATCGAGGAGCAGATCATGCTCGCCGAGGCGACGCGGCCCGAGGTGGGCGACTCCGGTGTCTCGGTCGCGGTGCCCGAGCACCTCATGCGGGTGGTCGCCGAGTTCAGTCATCTCGCCCGCGCGAGCAGTCATGTGAACCAGCGGAGCGGGGTGAGTGTGCGGTTGAGCGTCTCGAACTACGAGGCGTTGGCGGCCAATGCCCTCCGGCGAGCACTCCGCGCTGGAGAGTCCGAGGCCGTGGCGCGCATCGATGACCTCGACGCCCTTGCCGCCACATCGATCGGCAAGATCGAGATCGAGGCTCTGGAGGACGGTCGTGAGGGTCTGGTGTTCGAGAACCTGCTCCACCAGGCGGTGCTCACCACCTTCCGGGATCTCGTCGATCCGTCGGCCACGGCGGGGGTGGTGGAGGCCTTCGAGGAGGGCATGGTGGCCCACACTGGTGCCGGGCTGTCGAGTTCCGAACTGGCGGGGCTCGTCGGTTCACTCCCGGCCCTTGCGCCCCTTGCCGAGGCCCTCGTCGGGTCCGGGGCGTCGGAGGCCGCGGTCGCCTCCGCGGTCGAGTTCGTGCTCGAGGGTCTGCACCTCTCGCGCCGGCTCAACAAGGACGCGGCCGAGTCCGGGTCGACGTATCGCGCTCGCTCGTAGTCGCGAGCAACGGTCCGCGGCGTCAGCCGAACGGGGTGCGGGTCCAGAGTTCGCCGGTGTCGTTGCGGTCGGTGCGCGTCGGTGTGCCCGACAACCTGACCACGTCGACCGCGCCCGGGAACCCGGGGAGTTCGACCTCTCCGTAGGGCTCGGCCTCAACGCCCTCGGGCAGTCGCTCGAGGTGCATGGTCGGCATGAGGACGTCGAAGTTGGTGGCGTGGTCGCACAGGCGCGAGGCCATGTTGACGGCCGAGCCGATGTAGTCGTCACCCTCGAACAGCAGGGCGTGTCCGGTGGCGAGGCCGGCTCTCAGTGTGAGCGGGGCGCACACTCGGGCGGCGCGGCGTTCCAGATCCATGGTGAACTCGATCGCTCCGGGCTGGTCGACGCTGACGATCATGCAGCCGTCGCCGAGCCACTTGGCGATGCGGACCCCTCGCTCGGAGGCGACCTCACGGACGAGGGTGCGGAAGGTGCTGAGGATCCGACCGGCGGCGTCGTCACCGTACGCGGCGGTGTAGTTCGTGAATCCGGACAGGTCGAGGAACACGAAGGTCCGGGGCACTCGCACGCGCTCACACTAGGCGTGATCCCGGTCATGGTCACAGCGCGGGCTCGGCCCGGCGTCGTCGTGGAGAGGCGAACTACGGTGACGTCATGGGAAGCCGTTTCGTCTACTCGCGGTGGGATGGGACGCAGCGCGGTTTCGAGCTGGATGCCGAATCCCTCCTCGACGGGCTCTCCGATGACCTGTTGCATCACGGTGATCTGGAGGCCGCGCTTCGACAGTTGATGCGGGAGGGTCTCGACCTCGGGGATCGCGGTCGTCTCGACGGACTGGCTGACGTCCTCGAGCGGATCCGGGAGGAGCGCGAGCGTCGTCTCGCCGAGGCTGATCCCGACGGTCGTCTCTCGGAGTGGTCGCGCGAGCTCGAGGACATCATCGATGAGGAGCGCCACGCGATCGACAACGCCCTGCGCGACGCCGAGAGATCGTCGGATGAGCGTCGTGTGGCCTCGGGTCGGGAGGCGGCGGCCCGACGGAACGCCTCGCTGGACCTGTTGCCCGATGCCGTGCCGGACCGGATCAGCTCGCTTCAGTCGCACGACTTCGAGTCGTCGGAGGCCGCACGCCGTCTCGACGACCTCGTCGAGCGCATTCGTGCCGAGACGGTGCAGGAGGCGGTCGATCAGATCGCGGAGGGGATGCAGGCGGTGACTCCCGAGGACATGGCTCGGGTCCGCGAGATGCTCGGTGAGCTGAACGAGATGGTGGCGCGTCGAGACGCCGGGGAGGACCCCGACTTCGAGGGCTTCATGGAGCGATTCGGTGACATGTTCCCCGATGACCCTCAGAGTCTCGATGAGCTGCTCGAGTCGATGGCCCGTCGAATGGCCGCCGCTCAGGCCTTGATGAACTCGATGAGTCCCGAGCAGCGCGCTCAACTCGCTGACCTGGCCGAGCGTTTCGCGGGAGATGCCGAACTCGCCCGTCAGATGGGGGCGTTGTCGGACATGCTGCGGCAGCGCTTCGGTGATCTCAACTGGGATGCCTCCTACCCGTTCACGGGCGAGGGCGCCGATGATCGTGAGCGGGCCCTCCGAGCTGCCGCAGAACTCGGTGAGCTCGATCTGATCGAGCAGATCCTGTCCGGGGCGCGCGGCCCGTCGGCCCTCTCGGAGTTGGATCCGGAGCGGGTTGCTGAGCTCCTCGGTGAGGAGGCGGCGCGCTCGCTGTCGGAGATGGCCCGTCTCTCTCAGTTGCTCGAGGACGCCGGGCTCGCTGAGCGTCGCGACGGTCACCTGCAGTTGACCCCTCGGGGTCTTCGCGCCATTGGACAGGGCGCGCTGCGGGAGATCTTCGCCTCGATGCGCCGTGAGCGACTCGGAGGGCACCCGACCCCGGTACTCGGCCGCGGCTCGGAGGCCAGTCATGAGACCAAGCCCCATGAGTTCGGTGACCCGTTCGATCTGGATCTGCACCGAACGATCAGGAACGCGATCTCGAGGTCGGGGCCGGGCACACCGGTGCGCCTCGATCCTGAGGACTTCGAGGTTGTGCGCAACGAGCATCTGAGTCGGGCGGCGACGGTGGTCATGGTCGATCTGTCGATGTCGATGCCGATGCGGGGCAACTTCCTTCCCGCCAAGAAGACGGCGCTCGCGCTCCACACGCTCATCCAGTCGCAGTATCCGCGCGATTTCCTCGGACTGGTGGGTTTCGCCTCCGGCGCTCGCGAGCTCAGTCCGTCGGAACTGCCCGAGGTGTCCTGGGACTACGAGTACGGGACGAACATGCAGCTCGGTTTGCGTATCGCGCGGCGCATGCTTGCCCGCGAGCACGGGCTCCGTCAGGTGGTGATGATCACCGATGGTGAGCCGACGGCGCACCAGCGCGGTGACGGTCGGATCGTGTTCGACTACCCGCCGTCACCGGAGACCATCGGGGAGACGCTGGCCGAGGTGGGGAGGTGCACACGCGCCGGGATCACGATCAACACGTTCGTGCTCGATGCGACGGCGTCGCTCACCGCGTTTGTCGACCGGATGTCAGCGATCAACCGTGGTCGGGCGTTCTACACGACGAATGATCGTCTCGGGGACTTCGTGATCGACGACTTCGTCGAGGGTCGGCGTCACCGGTCGACGGCCCGACGCACGGGCTGAGCGCTGCCGGGGTCCGTTCGGATCATCCCAGTTCGTGGGCCTGAGAAATACTCCCTTGCACGGAGAGCCTGTGCTATGGAACAATGACATTGTTGTAATTACAGCCGCGGTACCAACCTGCCCCGACGGGGCTGGCGGCCGTCGGCGGACACGGAGCGAACATGAGTGACTCGGTCGAACCGACTGAGAACTGGCAGGACGACGCGAACTGCCTGGGA
>RGGX01000110.1 GCA_010024485.1 Actinomycetota bacterium
ACCGAGCATGACCGCGGTGCCGAAGGACAGGGCGTTGTAGACGAGCGTGTAGTTGTCACCCGTCAACATAACTTCGTTCATATGAACCTCCTTGATGCCCGGATGGGCCTAAACACATTTACACAAACTCGACCGGTTCGCGTGACTTTCGACACTACTCAGATCTTGACGACCGAACGGACGAGAAGGCGGCGATCGGTCGATCGCGCTTCGCGACCCTAACCGATGATCTTCTGGAGGGCGAGACCAGGGCGGGGGCGAGCACCAGGATGCTCGATCACCCACTCCGCCACGCGGACGGCGAACTCGGCGGCCCTCACCGGATCTGCGCCGGTGATGAGCTTCGACAGGAAGGCCCCAGCGAAGGAGTCGCCAGCTCCGGTCGCGTCGACCAACTTGTTCGACCGAGGGGGAACATGGGTCGAACCGTCGGGCCCGCCGACCAGGGCGCCGTCAGCATCGAGCTTGATCACGATCAGCGCACCCGCGTAGGTCTCGGCGAGCGCCTGGCAGGCCACCTCAGGGTCCGGTTGCCCGGTCAGCACCTCGGCCTCCTCCTTGTTCGGCAGGAAGACATCGACACCGAGATCCGTGGTCACCGACAGGAAGTGCTCGACACCCATCTCGCCGATCATCTGGAACGAACCGGGGTCAAGGCTGAGGCGAGCTCCGGCCGCCTTGGCCACCGTGGCTGCCCGTCGGGCAGCCGAACGCGGCGGGTCGGTGAACAGCGACCACGCGGTGAGGTGGAGGTGAGCGGCCTCGGCGACCACGTTGGTCGGCAGTTCAGACGGCAGCAGGTAGAAGTCGGCTCCGTGGCCTGACACCATCGAGCGCTCACCGGTGTGGTCAACGAAGACTGCCACCGATCCGGTGGCGTGCGCCCCCGACTCGAGCAGGTGGTGGGCGACCCCCTCGCGGTCGAGGTCCTCGCGGGCCAAGAGACCCATCTGGTCACGCCCGACCTTGCCGATGAAGCGGGTCGGCAACCCGCACCTCGTAGCCCAGACCGCGACGTTCGCACCGCTCCCCCCGGGCAGCAGCACCACCTCGCCAAAAGTGTCCCCGCCGCGGAGCAGTTCGCTGTTCGTCCTGATGAGGACGTCCCAGGCGAAGTCCCCCAAAACGCAAAGGGTCGGCTGATCACCCACGACGGCTGACGGTAGTGCGGTCGGCCCTCACCTCCACCTCGGCGCTCCGCCGCAGAGAACGCGTAAATCCACGACCATCCACCATTTGTGCGATCGTGATCCCTACTTTGTGCGCTTGTGCCCACACCCGGTGGTCACAAGGAGGTACTCCATGTACACGGTTGCACTGTTCATCACCATGGCGATCCTGCTGGAGGCGGTCATGACCGTTCTCCACAGCGTCCTGGGAACCATCGGACTCTCCGACACCATCGGCAAGCTGCCGATCATCGGAGCCAACCTCACACTCCTCATCGCCATCCTCATGGTGTGGCTCATGGGTGACGCCGGCTACGTGCTTGGTGGCTGGGGATGGATCCACGGCGACGACTGGATCAACGTCGTTGCCAACGGAGCCATCATCGCGGGCATGATCCCGCTCAAGGACGCCGTCTTCGGCGCCATCGCGAAGGGCGTACGCGCCTGATCTGAGGGTTCGTGCTCGGTGCGGTCACTCCGCGCCGAGCACGATGCCCGCGATCTCGGGCCACGCCGCTGCGAAACCCGCGTGCAACTCGAGCGACGAGACCCGGTCCACCGGGATCCACGACACATCATCGGTCTCGAAGTTCAACGAAGTACCGAAGCGCTCCCCCACCTCGACGACCGAGGTCGTGTAACTCCAGTCGGAGGCCGGAGCGAAGACCACCTCACCGATCAGCCGCCATCCGTCAGGAACGCGACCGACCTCCTCCCCCGCCTCTCGGAGCCCACCCTCGAGCGGAGACTCACCCTCATCGAGCGCCCCTCCGGCGCACGACCAGGTGCCACCTTCGTGAGCGAACGCCGATCGCCGCTGCAACATGACCGTCGTGCCCTCCGGGCCCCGGTGCACGAAGACGACACCGGCCGCGCCGAACACGCCCCAGCGGACCGCTCCATCGGAGCAGCGCATGAACCCGTCGCCGCTGCGACCGATCATGAGAGGGCGTGCTCCCGCTCGACGACCACCCGATCGAGCACACCGACATCGACGCCCGAGGTCGTCGCAGCGGGCTCCGGGACAGGCGCAGCCCCGACCAGAGTGCCGAGTACGGCCGCGACCGAGCGCTCAAGGGCCCCGAGGTCGTAACCGCCCTCGAGGATGAACGCGACCCGTCGCTTCGGGACAAGCCCGACGAGGCGCGTGGTGAGCGCCGCGAAGTCTGTCTCGGTCAACTCGAGCGATGCCAACGGATCATCCCGGTGGGCGTCGAAGCCCGCCGAGACGAGGAGCCAATCGGGATCGAACTCCGACACAGCGGGCAGAACGAGGCGATCGAAGGCCGCCCGCAGAACCTCGCCTCCTGATCCGGCCGGGACCGGAACATTCACGGTGGTCCCCCGCCCGACACCCGAACCCACCTCAGAGGCGGATCCGGTGCCCGGATAGTGCGGCGACTGGTGGGTCGACACGTAGAGGATGTCGTCGCGGTCGTAGAAGACATCCTGGGTGCCGTTCCCGTGATGCACGTCCCAGTCGACGATCGCCACCCGTTCCCCACGGTCCGCGAGCGCCTCGGCGGCGACCGCGACCGAGTTGATCAGACAGAACCCCATGGCCGTCGACGCCAGAGCGTGATGTCCCGGCGGGCGGACGGCGGCGAACCCGTGGTCGCACTCCCCCCGCTCGAGCGCGGCCACCACGTCGAGCAGCGCCCCTGCCGAGCGGATCGCGGTGTCGAGCGAACCCGGCGACACGCCGGTGTCCGGATCGAGCCGCCCTCCTCCGCGAGCGCAGAACTCCTCCAGGCGGTCGAGATGCTCAGCGGGGTGGACCCGCTCAAGTTCGTCTCTGGTCGCCGCCGGAGCCTCTCGGATCTCGATGGCACCGGCGAACTCGGGTGCCTCAACGGCGCGCATGACGGCCCCGAGTCGTCGGGGATCCTCGGGGTGACCGGCGGGCGTCAGATGCTGATCGTTAGCGGCGGTCGTCGACACCAGGATCTCGGCCATCGCGACAGTCTCCCAGACACCGGGCACATTCGGCAGACGGCTACGGTCATGTCGTGCCGAGCAGTTTCCTGCATCCCTTCGCCCGACCCACCCGGGATGACTTCATCACCCTGGTGTCCGGTTCCGGTTCGACGGTCACCGACGTGGACGGCAACGACTACATCGACGCCATGGCGAGCCTCTGGTACTGCAACGTCGGACACGGTCGCGGCGAGATCGCCGAGGCCGTCGCGGCGCAGATGGCGACACTCGAGTCGTACTCGTGCTTCGACCCGTTCACCAATGAGCGAGCCGAGGAGCTCACAACGCGCATCGCCGGGCTGGCGCCGATCGACGATGCTCGGGTGTTCCTGTGCGGATCCGGCTCCGAAGCCGTCGACACCGCGATGAAGATCGCCCGGATCACCCATGTCATCAATGGCGATCCGGGTCGGAACGTGATCATCTCCCGCATGCGCGGGTACCACGGCACCAACTACGGAGGCACCAGCGCCCAGGGTCTGCCTCCCAACAAGGAGGGTTGGGGCGAGCTGCTCTCCGGTGTGATCCAGGTGCCCGGAGACGACATCGAGGCCCTGGCCTCGACCATGGCTGAGCACGCCGGTCGCGTCGCAGCAGTGATCACCGAGCCGGTGCAGGGAGCAGGAGGGGTCTGGCCGCCCGAGGAGGGCTACCTCGAGGGAGTCAGACGGCTCTGCGACCAGCACGGCGCGCTGCTCGTCTTCGATGAGGTCATCACCGGCTTCGGTCGCCTCGGCGAGTGGTTCGGAGCCGGGCACTTCGGCATCACCCCCGACCTCATCTGTTTCGCCAAGGCCGTCACCTCGGGCTACCAGCCCCTCGGTGGGGTCATCGTCGGCCCGACGGTGCGGTCCGCGCTCGAAGCCGACCCGACCTTCGTGCTGAAGACCGGGTACACCTACTCGGGACATCCCACGGTGTGCGCCGCCGCACTCGCCAACATCGACATCATCGAGCGCGAGGGTCTCCTCGAACGCGCCAGGGCCATCGGAGCCCGGCTGTCGGCGGGGCTCAGCGCCATCGCCGACGACGGTCAGGTGGCCGCGGTACGGGGCCGTGGAGCGGTCTGGGCCGTGGGGCTCCACGAGCATCAGAGCGCTGTCGCGGTCCGGGACCGGATGCTCGAACTCGGCGTCATCACTCGGGCGATCGCCGAGCACTCCAACACCTTCTGCCCGCCACTCGTCATGACCGACGAGGAGGTC
>RGGX01000012.1 GCA_010024485.1 Actinomycetota bacterium
GCCGGTCGTCACGCCATGTCCTTCGACCTCCGTGGGCACGGGGACAGCGACTGGTCGCCATCGGGCTCGTACATGCTCGACGACTTCGCCTCTGATGTCCGCTCGATCGTCGCCGCCCTCGACGAGACCCCGGTGCTGGTCGGCGCCTCGCTCGGCGGCCTCGCCTCGATCGTCGCCGTCGGCGAGAACCCAACCGACGCGCACGGCATCGCGCGAGCGATCGTGCTCGTCGACGTCGCCCCCCGCATCGAGTTCGAGGGTCGGGTCAAGATCCAAGAGTTCATGCGCGCCGGTATGCGCGGCTTCGACACCCTCGACGACGCCGCCGACGCCGTGGCCTCCTTCAACCCGAATCGACCCCGCCCCCGCGACGTCTCCGGACTGCGGAAGAACCTGAGAGAGCGCGGTGACGGCCGGTGGTACTGGCACTGGGATCCCCGGTGGATCACCAACCGCAGCGGCGTCGACGGACAGGCCGGATCGTTCGCCCATGAGCGCCTGCGCGAGGCGGCGCGACGCATCGAGGTGCCGACGCTCCTCGTGCGAGGCCGGATGAGCGACATCGTGAGCGATGAGAGTGTCCGTGAACTCCGTGAACTCGTGCCCCATGCCGAGGTCGCCGACGTCGCCGGGGCGGGTCACATGGTCGCTGGCGACCGCAACGACGCCTTCAACAGCGCTGTTGTCGAGTTCGTCGACCGGGTCGCCCCCGCGCGCTGAGGCTCAGCGACGGATCGTCGCGAGCATGACCGATGAGATCACGATCACGCCGCCCAACACGGTGGTGAGCGCCGGCTGCTCACCGAAGGCCACCCACACCCATACGGTGGCGGCAACCGTCTCGACGGGCGCGAACACCGCGACCTCCGAAGCCGGGGCGAACCGCGGCGCGGAGGAGTAGAGCATGCGGCCGGTCGGATTGAAGATCAGGCCCATGCCAGCGCCGGCGAGCAACGCTCGGGAGTCGATGGCCGACCAGTCGACGAACGGCGCTGAGCCTGCCGCCATGATCACCGAACCGACGACCAGGGTGCGGGGCCGGTCGAGATCGGGGTGACGACGCCAGATCACGATGGTGGCCGCGAACCCGAGGATCGCGAGCACCGCGATGAGGTCGCCGTCGAGGGTCGGCGTGCCGAGCGACCCGGCCATCACCGAGCCGATGCCGACCGTGGTGAGCGCGATCGCCGCCGCGACCCGCGGCTCGGTTCGCTCCCGCAGGGCCACCCAGGCGATCAGGGCAGCGAAGAGCGGAGCGGCGGCCACGATGACGACGACGTTGGACACCTCGCTGCGGGTGACCGCGGTGATGAAGAGCATCTGGGTCATCGCGTTCAGGCCGCCGATCACCAGCATCATGGGCGACACCAGCGGAGCCCCCGGTGGAACGTCCGCGCGCCGGGCGACGGCGACCCCGCCGAGGGAGATCACCGATCCGCAGGCCATGAGGAAGCCGAGGGTCCAGGCATCGACCTCCGACAGGCGCACGAAGAACGCGTCGGTCGACACGAAGAGCATGCCGAGAGCGGCCAGCAGCCAGCCGAGGCGTCGACGCGGATGATGGTCGGTCACGGCGTCACCGATCAGTCGTTCGCGTGGAGGGCCTCGTTCAGTGCCCCCCAGGAACCGCTCCTCGGGCGGACCAGCACCCGGCCGGTGCGGCCGTCGCGGATGAACATGAGACCCGAGCGCCCCGAGAGATCGCGGGCCTTGACGACCTCGTCGTCGGGGGTGGTCACCGGAGTAGATCCGGTCACGTACAGCCCGGCCTCCACCACGCAGTCGTCGCCGAGGCTGATGCCGATACCCGAGTTCGCTCCGAGGAGGCAGCGCTCACCGACGGAAATCTGCTCGGTGCCTCCACCTGACAGGGTGCCCATGATCGAGGCCCCGCCGCCGACGTCGCTGCCGTCGCCCACCACGACCCCGGCCGAGATGCGGCCCTCCACCATCGAGGCGCCGAGCGTGCCGGCGTTGAAGTTGCAGAAGCCCTCGTGCATCACCGTGGTGCCCTCAGCGAGATGCGCGCCGAGACGCACCCGGCTCGCGTCGGCAATCCGCACCCCTGACGGCACGACGTAGTCGGTCATGCGCGGGAACTTGTCGACCCCGTGGACGGTGACGTGCAGGCCCGCGGCCCGAGCCCGCAGCCGCACCGCGTCGAGGTCGGCGATCGCGACCGGGCCGAGGCTCGTCCAGGCGACGTTGGTGAGGGCACCGAAGAGCCCGTCGAGGTTGAGCGATCGCGGGGCGGCGAGTCGATGGGAGAGCAGATGAAGACGCAGGTAGGCGTCGGCGACGCTCGTTGGTGCCTCGTCGACGTCGACGGTGATCCGCACCGGGGCAACCGTCACATCGCGGACCTCATCGTGGCGCGCGCGAAGACCGGCGAGGCCGTCCTCGCCCTCGTCACCCCAGCCGAGCCACCCGAACCAGGCGTCGAGCACCGTGCCGTCGGCCGCGGTCGTGGTGAACCCGGCACCCCAGGCCATGCGCGTGGTTGCCGTGGTGTCGAACTGCTCGCTCATCGGTCGTGCACCTCCGGTCGAAGGGTGGGGAACAGGATGACCTCGCGGATCGAGTCGACCCCGGCGAGGAGCATCGCCACCCGGTCCATGCCGATACCGAGTCCACCGGTGGGCGGCATGCCGTACTCGAGTGCGCGGAGGTAGTCCTCGTCGACGGTGCCGCGTTCGGCGTCGCCGGCCTCCTTGGCGGCCTGCTCATCCTCGAAACGGGCGCGTTGCTCGACCGGGTCGTTCAGCTCGGAGTAGCCGTTGGCGAGTTCGCGGCCGTCGACGAAGAGCTCGAACCGCTCCGTGAGATGTGGATCGTTCCGATCGACGCGGGCCAGCGGGGAGATCTCGACCGGATGGCCGGTGACGAAGGTCGGCCGCACGATCGACGACTCGCAGTGATGCTCGAAGAGCTCCTCGATGATCTTTCCCGGCCCCCAACCCGGAGCCACCGACACCCCCGACTCGGCAGCGATCGCGGCGAGGTCGGCCACCGACTGCGACGGGTGCACCTCCTGCCCGACGGCATCGGAGACCGCGCCGACCATGGAGAGCCGCGGCCAGGGCTCGGCGAGATCGACGCTCTGTCCGGCGATCTCGAGCACGGTGGAGCCGGTCGCGTCGGCGGCCGCGGTGGTGATGAGACGCTCGGTGATCGCCATGACATCGGTCCAGTCGGCGAAGGCCTGATACAGCTCCATCATCGTGAACTCGGGGTTGTGCCTCGTCGAGATCCCCTCGTTGCGGAAGATGCGACCGATCTCGTAGACGCGCTCCATTCCACCCACGATCAGACGCTTGAGATGGAGCTCGAGGGCGATGCGCAGGTAGAGCTCCATGTCGAGGGTGTTGTGATGGGTCACGAACGGCCGGGCGTGCGCCCCGCCGGCCTCGGTGTGCAGCACCGGGGTCTCCACCTCGATGAAGCCCTCGGCGGCGAGCGTTCGCCGGAACGACGAGATCACCTCATGGCGTACCTCGAAGTGGCGGCGCGCCTCCTCGTTGACGATCAGGTCGGCGTAGCGCTGGCGGAATCGGGTGTCGGTGTCGGACAGCCCATGCCACTTGTCGGGAAGCGGTCGGACCGCCTTCGAGAGCAGCGAGCAGGCATCGACCTTGACCGACAGCTCGCCTTTGCGGGTGGTCATGACCGCACCCTCGACCCCCACCCAGTCACCGAGATCGAGTTCCTTCATCTCGGCGAAGCCGTCGTCGCCGATCACCGCTCTCGACATGAATAGTTGGATGTCGGCGGAACGGTCGCGGAGGGTCGCGAAGATCAGCTTGCCGGAGTCACGCAGCAACATGACCCGACCGGCGACGGTGACCCGGTCGTCGGTCTCGGTGCCGGCCTCGAGGTCGCCCCACCGGTCGCGGACCTCGGAGATGGCATGGGAACGATCGAACCGGTACGGATACGGCTCGGCACCCGAGGTGCGGATCTCGGCGATGCGGGAGAGCCGCCGCTCGCGCTCGGCAGCGAGACCGCTACCCGACGGTGCGTCGGCGGCCTGCTCGGCGTCCTCAACGCCGTCGACGGGGGAGGTGTCCTGATCATCCACGAGCACCCCAAGGTACCGGCCGGTGGTGATGGCACGCGGCTCATAGAGTGAGCGGGTGCGCGCCGGACGACTCGCCCTCGCCGCCCTCGCCGCGGTGGGCGCCGGAGGTCTCGTGGTGGCGGCCAGCGGGTCGACGAGCCGCATCGACGGCCCCGCCACCGCTTCGGCCGTCGCCTCGGTGGTCTTCACCGGCGCTCCCGCCTCGGTGATCACCGTCAACGACGTGGGCGCGATCGATGCCGAGGTGGTCTCGGCGGCCTCCGCGCTCGTGCGATCGACCGGGGGAGAGGTCGGTCTCGGACGCTCGGCGATGCTCGGCATGGTTCGTGTCACCCGAGGGGGCGTGCCGGTGCTCAACGCCCCGTCGGGTCTGCGCTACCCGATGTCGGTCACCGCCCTTCCCGAGCACGCCGTCATCGGCCTGATGGGTCCGACGGTCTCCGCCGGACTCGACGCCGGACGGATGGTCATGGGCGCCACCTCGGCCGGGCTGCACGGCATCGTCGCCGGCGATGTCGTCGAACTCATCGCCTTCAACGGCTCGGTCGTCTCGCTCGCGGTCTCGTCGGTCGTGTCCGACACCGTGGTCCGAGGAACCGAGATCCTCGTCGACCTCGACGCCGCCGGTCGCCTCGGCATGAGCCGCGACACGTACGTCATCGGCTGGGACGTCGACCGGGGCGCGTTCCAGGCCGGCTATGCCGCGGGCCCGCTCGCGGGGCGTCGCGAGACCAAGGTGCGCCGGTCCTGGGACGCTCCGGATCCCGACTCGACGCTCTCGACCGCGCGGGTGAAGCAACTCCTCGGCGTCCCCGCCTATGTGGTGCGGGGTGATGGCACCGTTGGCATCGACGACGGCTGGGTCGCGGCGAACCTCCCCGGGGAGCGCCTGCTGCTCAACGAGAGCATCCGCGTCCGAGCGCGCTGCCATCACGGCATCAACGACGCGTTACGCGCCGCGCTCGCCGAGGTGGTCGCCGCCGGTCGGGCTGCCTCCATCGACGTCACCAACGCCAACCGTTACGGCGGCTGCTTCCAGGCCCGCTTCAACCGGATCGCCGGCGACATCGGCATCCTCTCGCGACATACCTGGGGGATGGCCTTCGACACCAACACGGCGGACAACTGCCAGGGATGCGTCCCGGCGCTCGACTGCGAGGTCGTGCATATCTTCCGGCGTCACGGGTTCGCCTGGGGAGGCACTTTCACCCGGCCCGACGGGATGCACTTCGAATGGGTGGGGGAGCCACGGGATCAACTGGAGTACCCGTCGCTCTACTGTCCGAACGTCATCACCGCGCCACCCGCACCGGACGGCGACGATGCGGGCGAGGTCTCCGAGGCCTCTGTTGACGGTGCCGGCCGCTCGGATGAGCTGCTGCACCTGCCCGATGCGACCATCTGGGCCCTTCGGTAGCCTGCCGGTGTGACGCATCACTTCGTGATCATCGGCGGTGGGCCCGCGGGCAACCAGGCCGCCACCTACGCCGCCCGACTCGGTGCCCGGGTCACGATGATCGAGCGCGACGTCGTCGGCGGGGCAGCCCACCTGTGGGACTGCATCCCCTCCAAGACCATGATCGCCACCGGCGGAGCGATCAGCTTCTCGCACCGCATCGGCGGCATGGGTCTCGCAGAGACGACCCCGAGCGTCGACATCGACGCCCTCAACCGACGCATCTCGGGCATCAAGGATCACATGCGCGACGACACCACCGAACTCCTCAGGAGCCAGGGGGTCGAGATCGTCCACGGCAGCGCCCGGTTCACCTCGCCCCACTCGGTGGCCATTACCACCGCCGAGGGTGAGCGCACCCTCGAGTTCGACTCCGCGCTCGTGGCCACCGGCACCCGGCCGAGGATCCCCGAGTGGTGCCAACCCGACGGCGATCGCATCCTCACCACCCGTGACTGCTATCCACCCAAGGTCTTCCCCGAGAGCATGACCGTCATCGGTTCCGGTGTCACCGGCGTGGAGTTCGTCCACATGTTCGCCTCCTTCGGTGCTGACGTCTCACTCGTCGTGAGCCGTCAGCAGGTGCTCCCGGGCAAGGACCCGGAAGCAGCCGCGATCCTCGAGGACAGCTTCCTCTCGAGTGGCGTGCGCCTCCTCAAGGGCGCCCGCGCCACGGAGATCGAGCGCACCGACGACGGCGTCGTCGTGCGTTGCGACGACGGACGTCAGGTGAGCTCATCGCATGCGGTGCTCGCCATCGGCTCCGTGCCGAACACCGACGGACTCGACCTGGCGGCCGCCGGCGTCGAGGTCGACCCATCGGGCTACATCCCGATCAACCATCACTGCGTCACCAACCAGCCGCACATCTACGCCGCCGGCGACGTGAGCGGCAAACTGCCGCTCTCATCGGTGGCCTCGGTGCAGGGTCGCAAGGTGGCCGAGCACGTCATGGGCCTCCACACCGTGGAGCACCGCCACCTCGACTACGACAAGGCCGCCTCCGCGATCTTCACCGAACCCGAGATCGCCGATGTCGGTCTCGCCGAGGCTGAGGCCTTCGCCCTCGGACGGAAGATCCGGGTCACCAAGGTGCCCTTCGCGACCACCCCGAAGGCCCTCATCAACAACGACCCGCGTGGGTTCGTGAAGATCATCTCCGACCCGGCCACCGGGGTCGTGCTCGGCGGTTCCATCGTCGGCCAGCACGCCGCCGAGCTCATCTCGGTGATCGCCCTCGCGGTGACCGCCAACCTCACGGTCACCGACATCGTGGAGAGCCTGCTCGTGCACCCGGCGCTCGCCGAGGCACTCGCCCAGGCCGCGGAGTGACCGCCGCGATCAGCCGCTGATCACGGCGAGCACCTCGGGGTGCATTCGGCCGTTCGACGAGATCGCGGTCGGGCCCGCGTGAGAGGGCTCGCCGGTGTGATCGGTGAAGGTGCCCCCGGCCTCCTCGACGATCAGCCGGGGCGCCGCCACGTCGTAGACAGCGAGACCGACGGCGTCGACGGCGACCTCGAGCGCGCCCTCGGCGACCAGGCAGTGCTGCCAGAAGTCACCGAGGTTGCGGGCCCGTCTCGCGCCGAGGGCCCACTCCTCGAGTCGACGCCCCGAACCGAGGTCGTGCCAGCCCTGATTCACCGCGAGGCTCACCTGGGCCTCATCGAGGGACTCGACCTCGGAGACCAGGCAACGTCGAGCCGAGCCGTCCGGACCGGAGGTGAACGCCCCACCGCCTCGGATCGCCCACCACCGCCGCCCGAGCGCTGGGGCCGACACCACGGCGACCGCGAGACCGACCCCGACCTCCTCGAGGGCGATGAGGGTGGCCCACACCGGTATGCCCCGCGCGAATCCCGAGGTGCCGTCGATCGGGTCGATGATCCACCGCCAGCGTGCGTCGTCGGGACCGGCGGTGCCGAACTCCTCCCCGTACACGGCGTGGCCCGGACGTTGGGAGGTCAGGGTGTCCACCGCGATCTCCTCGGCGGCCCGGTCGGCCTCGGTCACCTCGGAGTGATCCGCCTTGTGGTCGACGCGGAGACCGTCGGAGCCGAACGCCGGCAGCGTGATCGCATCGCAGCGGTCCGCCACCTCGATCGCGAGACGGAGTTCGGTGGCGAGTTCGACCCCGCCGGCGCCGGTCACGTCGGACTGCCGCCGGTGAGCCCGTCGAAGTCGGGGGAACGCTTCTCTCCGAGCGCGGCGTGGCCCTCAGCCGAGTCGGGTCCGAGGAAGTTGAGCATCTCGTAGGCCAGCGACGCCTCGAAGGCGGGAAGGGCCTGACGCAGCCAGTGGTTGAGGGCCTTCTTGGTGAGGCGCGTGGCGTCCTGGGGTCCGAGCGCGAGCCGTTCGGCGATCGCGAGCGCCTCGTCCAGCACCTGGTCGCCGGCCACGGCCTTCGAGACCAGCCCGATCCGCTCGGCCTCGCGGCCGTCGATGAAGTCGGCGGTCATGAGGTAGTACTTCGCCTTCGCCATGCCGCACAGCAGCGGCCAGATCGCCACCGCGTGATCGCCCGCGGCCACCCCGAGGCGGATATGGCCGTCGGTGAAGCGGGCCGCCTCGTCGATGATCGAGATGTCGGCCATGAGGGCCACGGCGAGCCCGGCGCCGACCGCCACACCGTTGATGGCCGACACGATCGGCTTCTCGCAGTCGATCATCGTGCGCACGATGTCGCCGGCCTCCTTCATGACGAACATCGTTTGGGCGTGATCGCCGATCTGGTTGCCGATCCAGGCCAGGTCGCCGCCGGCGGAGAAGGCCGAACCCTCACCGGTCACCACCACCACCCGCACCGAGGGGTCGGCGTCGATGTCGCGGAAGACACGGGCCAACTCGGCGTGCATCGTGCCGTCGGTGGCGTTGAGTTTGCCGGGATTCGAGAGGGTCATGAGCACGACACCGTGGTCGCGCCGCTCGAACCGGAGGCGCTCGTAGGTCGAGAAGAGGTCGTGGGAGGCCATGGCGGGATCCTAGGCACCACCCCTCGCGGGGCTCGGAGTCAGGAACCGGCGATCAGCCGAGCAGATCCAGGCACGACTCGGCGAGTCCCTCGGCGTCGAGTCCGAGCCGGTGGTGGATCTCGCTCGGGCTCCCCTGCGGGATGAACGCCGTCGGCAGGCCGAGGACCGCGGCGCGCCGTCCGGGAGCGCCATCGGGGAGATCACGGATCATCGCCGCGCCGACGCCACCGTCGGCGATCCCGTCCTCGATGGTGACCACCGCCCGATGACGGGCGGCATCGGCGAGCATCGCCTCGTCGAGCACCGAGCAGGAGCGCACATCCCACACCGTGGCCCGGTGGCCTCGGTCCGAGAGGATGGCTGCGGCGCTCTCGGCGGTCTCGAGCATGCGACCGACAGCGAGGACGCAGACGCTCCCGTCACCCTCGACCACCCGGCGGGCCGACAGCCCGCAACCGACCTCGGACTCGGTCATCTGACGGGCCTCGCCACGTGGATAGCGGATCACCACCGGTCCGTCATCCACCAGTTGGGACGCATCGGAGAGCATCTGCTGCAGTTCCTGGGCGCTCGAGGGGGCGAGCACGCGCATCCCGGGAACCTTGGTGAGCATCGCGAGGTCATACATGCCGTGATGGCTCGCGCCATCCGGACCGGTGACCCCGGCGCGGTCGAGGCAGAAGATCACCGGCAGGCGGTGCAGGGCCACGTCGTAGACGACCTGGTCCCAGGCGCGGGACAGGAACGTCGAGTAGATCGCCACCACCGGTCGCAGCCCTGACATCGCCATGCCCGCCGCCGCGGTCACCGCGTGCTGCTCGGCGATACCGACATCGAAGAAGCGATCGGGGAAACGCTCCTGGAAGGGGATGAGCCCTGTCGGTCCCGGCATCGCCGCCGTGATGGCGACCACCCGGGAGTCGTTCTCGGCGACCTTCAGGACCGACTCGGCGAAGGCCTGGGTGTAGCCCGAGGGGCCGACCTTGGGCGGGCCCGAGTTGCGGTCGAAGGTGGGGGCGTCGTGGAGGTGCTTCTCGTCGTCGTGCTCGGCCGGGCCGTAGCCGCGACCCTTCTGCGTGAGGACGTGCACGACGATCGGACCCTCGGCGGACAACTCCTCGGCGTTGCGGAGGGCCTCCTCGGTCGCGGCGATGTCGTGGCCGTCGACCGGCCCGACGTAGCGGACGCCGAGCGCCTCGAAGAACGCCGGCGGCTGCAGGAACTCTCGGACACCCGCCTTGAGGGCCTCGAGGGCCTTCTCGGCCTGCGGGCCGACGCCGGGGAGTTGCTGGAGGAACCGCTCGAGTCGACGCTGGCGACGCACGTAGACCGGATTGAGACGGATGTCGGTGAGCGCGTGCGAGAGCGACTCGACCACCCGGTTCGCGAAACTCGGATGGTTCTCCCGCTCGTCGACGCCCTGGGCGTTCGCCCACAGATTCGACACCGTCGGCGCGTAGCTGCGGCCGTTGTCGTTGAGGACGATGATCACCCGACGCCGGCTGTGCCCGAGGTTGTTGAGCGCCTCGAAGGCGAGACCGCCGGTCATCGCACCGTCGCCGATCACCGCGACCACATGGCGGCGGTCGGCCGTACCGGCGTCGCGGGCGGCGGCCAGGCCGTACGCGTACGAGAGCACCGTCGAGGCGTGGCTGTTCTCGATGACGTCGTGCTCGCTCTCCTCGCGACTCGGATAGCCCGACAGCCCACCGGTCTGACGCAACTCGGAGAAGCGGTCGATGCGACCGGTCAGGATCTTGTGGATGTAGGCCTGGTGGCCGGTGTCCCACAGGATCGCGTCGCGGGGCGACTCGAATACGCGGTGCAGGGCGATCGAGAGTTCGACCACGCCGAGGTTCGATCCGAGGTGACCGCCCGTTCCCGACACGGCGTCGACGACGAAGTCGCGGATCTCGGCGGCGAGTTCATCGAGCTCGGCCTCGGTGAGACCGCGGAGGTCCTCCGGTCGGGTGACGCGCTCGAGATGCATGGTGGTCAGACGCTATCGGTGGCCCGCGCAGCCCGGGAATACGAGCCCTCAGGCAGCTGGGCCCTCGGGGGCGCAGCAGCGCGACATGAAGCGCTCGAGGTCGACGACGGCCCGGGTCACCTTGCCGGCCGCCACGAGTCCACCGCGATCGGACGCCGACACGGTGAAGACGACCCGCCGACCCTCCACCTTGTCGAGCACCGCCTCCGCGGTCACCTCGGCTCCCACCGGGGTGGGCTGCAGATGGTCGACCTGGATGCGCATGCCGACCGAGGTCGACCCCTCGGGCAGTTGGCCATCGAGGGCCGAGCAGGTGGCGTGCTCGCACAGGGCGAGCAGACGCGGGGTGCCGAGCACGTCGACCGTCCCTGAGCCGAGGGAGCGGGCGGTGTCGGCCTCGGTCACGACGAGGGAGGCCTCGCCTCGGAGTCCGGCCGGCAGATCCACATCGGGGACGCTAACTGTGGACGCCGCCGAACCGAACCGGCACCGCCGGTCTCCGGCCACGGCGACCCCCTAGCATCACCGGGGTGATCGACACCGATGTCCTCGACCGGGTACTGGCCCGAGCGGTCCGCTCGGGAGCCGGCTTCGCTGAGGTGTTCGCCGAAGACCGTCGCTCCACCTCGCTCGCCTTCGACGACGGCCGTGTCGACCGGGTGACCTCGGGCCGCGACCGTGGCGCCGGGATCCGGGTAGTCAATGGCTCCACCACCGGATACGCCCACACCGCCGACCTCTCCGAGACCGGCCTGTTGGCTGCCGCCGACGCCGCTGCAGCCGCCGCGGGCAGCGGATCGGATGGGCAGCGGGTGGTCGGTCCGGTCGGCGCTCGCGATGACGGCGCCCGTCACTCACCGGTGGCGACCCCGCCCGCGGAGATCGCCAAGTCAGCGCGGGTCGACCTGCTGCTCGCCGCCGACGAGGCTGCTCGATCAGCGGGCGCCGAGATCGTGCAGGTGTCGGCAGGGGTGGGCGACACCCGTCGATCGGTGCTCATCGCCAACACCGACGGGGTGCACGTCGCCGACGATGTCACCCGAGTGCTGTTCCGGGTGAGCGCGGTCGCCGATGGCGACGCCGGCATGCAGACCGGCTATCGGTCGCTCGGGCACACGGTCGGCTGGGAGATCTTCGACACGGTGGAGGTCAGCGAACTCGCCGCTGACGCCGCCCGGCAGGCGTTGGTGAAGCTCGCGGCTCGACCGGCGCCGTCCGGCTCGATGCCGGTGGTCATCAAGAACGGGTCCGGTGGGGTGCTCTTCCACGAGGCCTGTGGTCACGGGCTCGAGGCCGATCACATCGCCAAGGGGACCAGCGTCTACGCCGGACGCGTCGGTGAACTGGTCGCCTCGCCGCTGGTCACGTTGGTCGACGACGGGACGATGGCGGGGGAGTGGGGCACGTCGGGGGTCGACGACGAGGGCACGCCCACCCAGAGGAACGTGCTCATCTCCGACGGTGTGCTCACCGACTACATGTGGGACCTGCTCCGCGCCCGCCGCGAGGGACGGGTGCTCTCGGGCAACGGCCGTCGCGAGAGCTACGAGTGTCTGCCCATGGTCCGGATGACGAACACCTTCGTGCTCGAGGGGCCCCACGACCCGGACGAGATCGTCGCGGCGACCGACCATGGGGTCTACGTCGCCGAACTCGGTGGTGGCAGCGTGAACACCGCCACCGGTGACTTCGTCTTCGGGATGCGCGAGGCCTACCTGATCGAGGGTGGGCGCATCACCGAACCGCTCCGCGAGGGCAACCTGATCGGCAATGGACCGAAGGTGCTCGCCGACATCGACATGTTGGCGGGGGACTTCGCGATGGGTGGTCCGGGCACCTGCGGCAAGGACGGCCAGGGAGTGCCCGTCGGCGACGGCCAACCGACGCTCCGGGTGTCGTCGATGACCGTCGGCGGGACCGCCGCATGAGCGTCCCGTCTCCTGACGAGCTGCTCGCCATCGGTGATCGGCTCGTGGGCCGGGCGGCTCCCGGCGAGCAGGTCGAGGTCTTCGTCGCCCGGGGTGACTCGACCGAGGTGAGGGTCTATGGAGGCGAGGTCGAGCACTTCGTGAGCGCGCACTCCGAGGGCGTCGGGGTGCGGGTCATCTCCGGTGGACGCACCGGCACCTCGTACGCGGGCACCCTCGATCCCAACGCAGTCGATGAGGTACTCGATGAGGCGCGGGCGAACGCGGCCTTCGGAACCCCGGACGAGTTCGCCGGTCTCGTCGAACCCGACGGGGTCGACACCGTGCCCATCGAGCTCTGGGACGAGCGTCTCCCGGCCACCTCCACCGAGGACAAGATCGCGCTCGTCACCGAGCTCGAGCGCATCACCCTCGGCCTCGACCCGAGGGTGCGCGTCGATGAGGCCGACTACTCCGACGGTGGTGGCGAGTCGGCGATCGTCACGACGACCGGCATACGACGGCACCGTCGGGCGAACTCGTGCCACGTCTCGGTGTCCGCTCTCGCCGACGACGACGACGAGACCCAGACCGGGTTCGGCTTCAGCGTCGGCGACGCCCCCGCCGACCTGGACCTGGCCGAGGCCGCGGGTGACGCCGTCGACCGTGCCACCCGGCTGCTCGGCGCGACCAAGCCCCGGTCGAGACGTACGACGGTGGTGCTCGATCCCTTCGTGACCGCTCAGGTGCTCGGCATCATCGGATCGACCCTCAACGGCGAGTCGGTGGTGAAGGGTCGCAGTCTGTTCCGCGACCGTCTCGGAGAGACGATCGCCGCGCCGGGGGTCACCCTCATCGACGATCCGACCGATCCCCGCGCCTTCACCGCGACCGATGTCGACGGTGAGGGTCTCGCCGCTCGACGCAACGTGCTGATCGACAGCGGTCGCCTCGAGATGTTCGTGCACTCGGGTTACTCGGCCCGACGGGCGGGCACGGTGTCGACGGGCAACGCGATCCGCGGGGGCGTGGCCGGCCTGCCCGGAGCTGGATGCCAGGCCCTGCAGTTGGTTCCGGGCGCCCGTGCCCAGGAGGAGCTGATCTCCTCGATCGACGACGGCGTTC
This sequence comes from Actinomycetota bacterium, assembly GCA_010024485.1. Classification (GTDB taxonomy): domain Bacteria; phylum Actinomycetota; class Acidimicrobiia; order Acidimicrobiales; family Ilumatobacteraceae; genus Casp-actino5. The sequence goes on from RGGX01000012.1 coordinate 13,529, forward strand.
TCGTGCAGAGCGTCTCGGGTATCCACTCCGGGGTGAACACCGTGTCCGGGGACTTCTCCACCGGCGCGTCGGGCATGTCGATCTCGAACGGGGCGATCGCGGCTCCGGTGCGCGAGTTCACCATCGCCACGACCCTGCAGCGCCTCCTGCTCGACATCATCGAGATCGGTGCTGACCTGCGCTGGCTCCCGATGCGGGCGGCCGGTATGTCGCTGGTGATCGGCGATGTCACGGTGAGCGGTTCGTCGTGAGCGGTGCCATGCCCTGGTGGCAGGCGGTGGTTCTCGGCCTGGTGCAGGGGTTGTCGGAGTTCCTGCCGATCTCGTCGAGCGGACATCTCCGGCTGGTGCCCTGGGCGTTCGGTTGGGACGACCTCGACGAGTCGCACCGACGCGCCTTCGATGTGGCGCTGCACTTCGGCACGCTCCTCGCCGTGGTGGCGTACTTCCGAAAGGAGCTGCGTCGCTATGTGATCGATGGCTTGTCGGCGCTCGGGCGTCGACCGGCCTCCGCCGATGGACGTCTCGCCTGGTACTTCGTGGTGTCGTCCCTGCCCGCGGCCGTGGTCGGGTTCGTGCTCGAGAGCCGTTTCGACGAGTGGTTCGGGGATCCGGTGCCGATCGCGGTGTCCCTCATCGTGTTCGGTCTGCTGCTCGCCTGGGCCGACAGCCGGGGTGGCCGTGATCGAGATATCGACTCGGTGCGGCTTCGCGACGCCCTGTGGATCGGTGTCGCCCAGGTGCTCGCCCTCAATCCGGGTACGTCTCGATCAGGGATCACGATCACCGCGGGCCGCATGCTCGGGTTGCGCCGCGAGGCCGCGGCGCGCTTCGCCTTCGTGATGGGTATCCCGGTGATCACCGGGGCCTTCGCCTTCGAGATGCTCGGTCTCGTCGCCGACGGGGTGCCCGACGGCTTGGCGGTGACCATGGCGATCGGTGTCGCCACCGCGGCGGTCTCCGGCTGGCTCGCGGTGTGGGGAACGCTCCGGCTCGTCACCTCGCGCACCTTCGCGCCGTTCGTCGCCTACCGGTGCCTGCTCGGCGCCGTGGTGCTCATCGCCGTCGCCCTCTAGGGCGCCGACGGCGCCAGCAGGACGACAGCATCCTCGGGACGGGACGACACGACGGTCGCCACCCCTGACGGCATCGCCACGGTCACCGTGTCGTCGTCGACGGCGACGACCACCGCTCGGTCGGCGACGAGTCGGCCGTCGAGTGCCACGGTCACCGGGTCACCCGAGCCGGCCCGCATGCCGCGGCGTGGGACGGGAACACCGAGCCAGCCCTCGGGGATGGGCACGCTGGTGGAGAGGTGGGCCTCGGTGATCACCGAGCCGGCCGTGGCGCGAGATGTCGACCGCGCTCCTTCGAGTCGACCGGCGTCGACGATGGCTGCGCCCGGGACCGCGGGGGCGGGAAGCGACCGTTTCTGCCAGCGTCCGGTGAAGTCGTCACCGATGGCGATGTCGTCGGTGGCGACGAGGGCGACGACCGGTTCCCCCCAGACGGCGACCGCTCGGTTGATCGCCCCCGCGCTCTCGATCCGACCGGACACCGCGATCAATGAGAGCGAGGCGACGGTCGCGTAGACGATCCCGGGGTGGTGCCAGACCCAGACCTTGCGCCGCGCCTCGAGGGACGCCAGACGAAGGACAGCCTGGTCGAGAACCCTCAGTCGTTGCAGTGCCCGTCGTCGCACGTGACCTCCCGGCGGGAGGTGGGTGCGGCGCGGCGGTCAGGAGGACGCCGAGGAGGTCGACGAGGATGAACTGTCCGACGACGACGATGGCGATGACGATGATGACGACGACGGGGTGGACGACGACGATGATGACGACGCGCCGGAGTCGCTCGACGAGGCGGATGACGAGCCGGACGACTTCGACGATCCACGGGAGTCGTTCTTGTAGAAGCCGCCGCCTTTGAACGTCACACCCACCGGCGTGAACACCTTCTTGACGGGCATCGTCTCGCCGGTCTCCGGGTGCTCCGCCTCGGTGAGGGCATCGTCGGAGAACGACTGCTGGACCTCGATCGTCTCACCGGTCTCGACGAACTTGTACACGTAGGTCGGCATGGCGGCGTCAGGTTATCGTCGGCCCCGTGGAGTCGCCGATCGCATGGAGGCCATAGGTCGTGACTGGACGGTCGACGTCGTGTTCCAGGACCGTCCACTCGGTCTCGGCCATGCCGTCGGCTGCGCTGCCGGGGTGGTTCGCGGAGAGGCCTTCGCGGTGTTGCTCCCCGACGAGATCATGGGCGCGCCGACCCTGCTCGACCGGATGACCTCGGTCTGCCGCGACACCGGCGGCGGTGTCGTCGGCCTGTTGCGGGTGCCGCCGGCAGAGGTCTCGGCCTACGGGGTGATCGAGCCGACCGGGCCCGAGGACGACGGTGTCGTGCCCGTGGGCGGTCTCATCGAGAAGCCGGCTCCAGCCGACGCTCCGAGCGACCTCATCGTGATCGGGCGGTACGTGCTCACCGTCGACGTCTTCGATCGGATCGCCGGACTGTCACCCGGTGCGGGTGGTGAACTGCAGCTCACGGACGCCCTCAGGGAACAGGCCAGCGATGGACCATTCCACGGTGTGCTCTGCGAGGTGGACCGGTGGGACACCGGGAACCCGCTCGGGTTCGCCCTGGCGGCCGTCGACCTCGGCCTCCGCGACCCGGTCATCGGGCCTGCTCTCGCCGAGCACCTCCGCGCGCTCGGCTGAGGTCAGCGACGTCGGAAGGCGCCCTCGACGTCGAGGGGCAGACCGAAGTCGTCGACGCCGAAGGCGCACAACTCCACGTCGAGCGCGCTGTCGATCACCCGCCACCGGCGCTCGGTGAGCCGCTCGTATCGGCGCTCTCGGACGACGATGCCGAGGGTCTCGATGTCGATGCACGCGACCGTGAGCGTTGCGGTCGCGCCCGGATCGATACTCAGGCGCCGCACCGGTGCGACGTGGTCGAACGGGGTGCAGCCGAAGGCGACGTCGCTCACCCCCGTGAGCTCGTCGCGATGAACGCCGTTCACCTCTCCCCAGCGGGTGCCGTCGGTCCCGAGCCACAGATCGGGTTCGTCGAGATCGCGGAACAGGAGGAACTGACGCACCTCCCACAGCGGTGAGAGTCGCACGACGTACTGGATGTTCTCCCCGGTGACGACTCCCGACGCGGTCCAGGCCTCGTTCTCCCAGCGGAGGGTCAACTCCTCGGTGTTCTCACCACTCCAGTCGTCCCATCTGGCGGTCCACCCATCAGCGGGAAGCGCGGCGAGACCCGACATGGCGCCAGTCTGGCCCGCAGGTGACGCCCGAGCCACCCGCGGGAAGCGTGGTGAGACCCGACATGGCGCCAGTCTGGCCCGCAGGTGACGCCCGAGCCACCCGCGG